>JASFJP010000596.1:0-3298 GCA_050121225.1 Desulfobacterales bacterium | reverse complement strand
GCAACATCCAGCCGATCCCTGTTCTTTTGCAACGATCCCTAATCCATTCAGACAGTGCCCGGGTCTCGCGGACGATCATTCATTTACGCTCTTTGAAAGATTTAGAATTAAAAACTCCCCGACCCTTCTACTATTTAGTACAAGGTGTTGCTTAAATTTTAACTAGCAATAAAACTTGGCAGGGTCTCAGCGTATCCGTGCCGTAATATCTGGTGATATCATGATCATAAAAAGCAACCGGGAATTAAAGTCTCACTATGATCGCCTGGACGCTGGAGACATTTGTATGGGTACCGTTTCTTCTAAATATTTGAAGAAGACGGTCCTGCTTGATCTTTTAGAACGGGGCGTCACCTGCCTTCCGTCGGCCCTCTCTCAGGTGTTAAACAGCTCTAAAGTGGCCCAGGCGTTTATTTTAAATCAGTGGATGCTGCCGCAAACGGAGGTTATTAATCGGCGGATGGAGCTGATTGATGCAATATCTCGGTACAACAGCCATGGCATCGGCACGGTGATCACCAAGCAGGACCATTTACATTGCGGTCACGGCGTGCGGCGGTGGGAGGATATTGAAGTCCTTTACAATCACATTGGATTGGCTGAAACCTCATACCCTTTTGTGCTGCAACCGTATGTGGAGTCATTTAAGGATATTCGGGTAATTATAGTCGATACTTATATAGAAAGCTATATCCGGCAAAACCCTTACAACTTCAGGATGAATATCTCCGTCGGCTCGAAAAGCCATCCGTACAGCCTTGAGCCGGAGCAAGAACAATTTTGCCGATCGGCCATGCAACGGGGTAAATTCCCATTTGCCCATCTAGATGTGCTGATGATGGAGAGCGGAGAGGTTTTTCTGTCCGAAATTTCACTTAACGGCGGTACGAAAGGAGCACGTATCGGCCGTAACGAACTCAATCAAAAAAAACAAACGTTGCTTGAGGATATGGCACAAAAAAGGAGGTAGAATTGGTGACAGCGGAAAAAGGTTCGAATCCGGCTGCTGGAACTCCGAAAGTTGGAATTGTAATGGGCAGTGATTCCGATATGGAGGTCATGCAGGAGACGGTGGCAGTTTTAAAGAAATTTCAAATTTCCTATGAGATAACAGTAGCCTCTGCCCATAGAAGTCCCCAAAGGGCGGCTGAATTTGCCTCATCGGCAGCACAACGCGGAATAATGGTTATCATCGCAGGAGCCGGTCACGCGGCCCATTTGGCCGGTGCCATGGCTGCGCATACACCATTGCCTGTAATCGGTGTTCCGATCGATTCATCGTGTCTTCAGGGTCTGGATGCATTACTGTCCACCGTCCAAATGCCTCCGGGTATACCCGTTGCTACCATGGCAATTGGAAAATCCGGAGCCCGCAATGCCGCCATTTTTGCTGCGCAAATAATAGCCGTTGCGGATACCGAACTCAGACACAAACTCGAAGCTTACAAACAGGAAATGGCGCGGCAAGTCGAGCAAAAAGCGGAAAAAATAAAAAGCATGGCCTAATCTTGATTGGGGACACGGATGAACGCGGATAAACACGGATTAAACGAATGATAAAGAAAAAATCTGTGTCCATCTGTTAGGATCTGTGTCCTAAAAGTATAATGGGGGGACACGGATGCACACGGATTTAAAAGATTTATGCAAGTCTGTGTCCTGTCAAAAAAGCCAAAGTTAAAAAAAATCTGTGTCCATCTGTGAAGATCTGTGTCCTAAAAGTATAATGGGGGTCACGGATAAACACAGGTATTATTTGTTTTCGTACTTCTGCGCAGATTTTATGCAAATTTGTGCCACCTTGTGTCCACCGTTAACCTTGAACGACTAAACCGTTGAACCCAGAACCCTGAACCGTTCAACTCGAGTAAAAAAATCTGTAAGATACAATGCCTGCGCCGGTTATAAACATCGATCCTGAAGATCCCGCTTCTAAGGTCATTGAAGAGGCTGCGTCATTTATTAAGGAAGGTGGCGTTGTATGCTATCCTACACGCAGTTTATACGGATTGGGCGCCGATGCGTTCAATGCGAATGCGGTTGACAGGATTTTTGCCATCAAAAAACGGTCCCAACAAAAACCGATTCTAGTGCTCATCAATCATCCCGGGCAACTGACACAGCTGGTTCGGCGAGTACCCAGCAGCGCAGTTAAATTAATGCAGCGTTTTTGGCCGGGATGGCTCACGATTGTTTTTGAAGCCAGAGATACGCTGCCTGATAATCTGACGGCAGGATCAGGTAAGATTGGAGTTCGTTTAGCCGGGCACGCCGTGGCATTGGCGTTGACCGAAGAGGTTCAGAGCCCCATTACCGGGACAAGCGCCAATCTATCCGGCAGACCCGGCTGTCATCGGGTAGATAATCTGGAACCACAGATTATCCGCCAGGTAGATCTTGTTTTAGATGCCGGGGCGCTGAAAGGAGGAAAAGGCTCGACGGTAGTTGATGTATGCAACGGGAATCCCCGTATTCTAAGGGAAGGTGAATTAACAGCACAGGAAATTTCAACTATCTTGGGATCATAAAAAAAGGCATTTGCAGCTGCGATTTTTTGCTTCAAAACCGCTCTGCAATGGCCAATTTTCCCCGATGTAGTCCCGGAAGTACCGAAGTATTGACAGATCCCATCATTTTGCATATAACCTCAAATCGAAGCCGGAGTGGTGAAATTGGTAGACGCGCTGGACTCAAAATCCAGTGGAGCTTGCCTCCGTGAGAGTTCGAGTCTCTCCTCCGGCACCAATGCGTCCACGACGACCATCCCGACCTCAGGTCGGGATGGTCGATATTACTCTGCCGATCAAAATTGGTTTATAACTCCATTGGTGTCGGATGACCGCTCTAAGCGCAGGAATTTGGTCGGTGAATAATATCTTACGGTTATCCCGAAAGCTCATTTAGATTACAGCGGCTTTGAAGATAACCCGCTTAGCGGAGGTGTGAAACTCACTTATAAGGGAGCGTAACAGCAAACAGGGCCTGGAGATCAATAAAATAGTAACGAATATAAAATAGTTGTGGTCTCGTGCCACTGCTTGATGCTGTTTGATGTAACGCTCCCTAATGCTCTCAGACAGTCACACATCCGCGAATCGGCTCACCTTCAAAGCCTGTGCCAAGAGAAGTCACTTGGTCTTTGCAGATAACCAGATAGTATTTTTCCGCCCGCAGACGAGATTCCAACAAAGCCTGCCTCTTCAGCATTCGTTATTATTGGCAATGCCCTGGAACTTCTGAAATTAACACAAATCATGATTAAGAAGCACCTATTCATCAACAAAAAGGGCTTCACAAT
>JASFJP010000595.1:0-3299 GCA_050121225.1 Desulfobacterales bacterium | reverse complement strand
CGTTGCATCATTGCTGAAAGGCGATAATGTTCGCAGTGCCACCGTCACAGCTGCCGGAAACGTTCAACTCGGCATGCTGGATGCACAGCTTATGAGGAGCGAACTGGCGAATTTGTCACTTCAGTTCCGGGACTTGGTCAGCTGCATCGATATGAGATTGAAAGATGTCACCAATATGGCAACCGCAATCCATTGCAAAGACGAAAAGATAACACAGCTTGTCAATGGCAAGAAAACGCTTGTGAAGCAGGGTAAGAATGAGGAAAGATTATTCCGAATTCGATCAGGAGAGGCTATCGTGGCGCGTGAGACAAACAACGCCATTGTGCCGCTAGTTCACCTTAAAGAGGGGGCTTATTTTGGCCACATGCCATTTTTTGATATTGGCCACGAACCTTATTCTGCATCGGTATTTGCATCTTCAGATTTGAAAATCAGTGCCGTTAAGCCACAGGAACTGCAAAAGGAGTACAATGAGCTTTCCTCTACTTTAAAAAACATTTTTGAACATTTAGCCACTTGCATTTCGGCAACGACACTGATAGCATGCGACTATTTTAAGAAATCATTCTGCAACGATGCAGATTGACTTTAAATAACTCAAATGAAAATGTAATGCCTATGACTCCGGAAAATAAAAGGAAACACGAGCGAATTCGATCACTCAACCTGTCATACATTTGTCTTGATGAGGCTAATAACATTATCAAGCAGGGAATGGGTAGAACACTCAATATATCTGAGTCTGGTATGTTGTTAGAAACTCATTTCCAGATTGATCCCGAACATATCGTCCGGTTGACAATCAGTTTAGAGGAAGATTTGCTCGACATTAAGGGAAAACCGGTGCACATACGAACCAATCAAGAGGGAAAGTATGAAATAGGTATTGAGTTTTTTGAGTTTGATCAAAATTCGATCGAGGTGTTAAAAAACTTCATCAGTGAAGGTGGAGTTGAAAGCGAATCCACAGCTGATTCAAAGGAGTAAACCCTCTCTAACTTCGGAAAAGGACCTTGTCCTATGAGTGCGCCTGTCAGTGAAACCAATTTCCCGGAATTAAATTTGCTCAAACGTGGCAAAGTACGTGATGTTTACGATCTTGGCGACAGTTTACTAATGGTCGCAACCGATAGAATTTCGGCCTTCGATGTTGTCATGCCGGATCCTGTGCCTGATAAAGGCATAATCCTGACCCAAATATCTCTCTATTGGTTCGATGTCATGAAACCGATCATTCAAAACCATTTGATATCCAGTGACTTGAATGATTATCCGGAAAGTTGCAAACCCTATGCGGAAGTGCTCCGGGGCAGGAGTATGTTGGTAAAAAAAACAAATCCGCTGCCGATCGAGTGTGTTGTCCGCGGCTACATCTCAGGTTCAGGGTGGAAATCGTATCAAGAATCGGATAGTGTATGTGGCATAAAACTTCCCCAGGGATTGCGTGAGTCCGACAGACTAGATCAACCTATTTTTACGCCTTCAACCAAAGAAGAACTTGGGGCCCATGATATTAATATCGATTTTGACGAAACTGTCCGTCGAATTGGTGGCGATCACGCATCCAAAGTTAAAGATATTAGTTTGGCGATATATCAAAGAGGCGCTGAACTGGCGGGTGAAAAAGGAATCATCATCGCTGATACAAAATTTGAATTTGGTCTGATGGGCGATGAGATCATTCTCATTGATGAAATATTAACCCCCGACTCATCTAGATTCTGGCCCAAAGACACCTACAAACCAGGAGGCCCACAGAAAAGCTTTGACAAGCAATATGTCAGAGACCATCTCCTGTCGCTGGATTGGGATAAAACCCCACCTGGACCTAAACTTCCTAAGGATGTCATCCTAAATACGCGCAAAAAGTATCTAGACGCCCTGATTCAGCTCACCGGTGAAAGTCACGGGCTTTAATGCGGCTGATATCGAATTAACGGCATGCAAGACTCAATTGACCCATCGTTTCGTTTACGGTCGGTGCCTTTGGCACATATAAATTTAACGGACGACACCTTTCGCATCACGACCAGAACGGACATTGAGGAACTGGCAGCTTCTATTGTTGACATCGGCCTTCTTAATCCGCCTCTCATTATAAAAAAGCAATCGACATTTACGCTTGTCAGCGGTTTTCGGAGAGTCTCAGCCTGTCACAAACTGGGTTGGTCGGATATTTTTACCCGCATTTTGAACCCTAATTTGAGCAACGCAAGATGTTTGCGGATTGCAATTGCCGATAATGCGTTACAAAGACCCCTAAATTTGATAGAAACTTCCCGTTGCATTCACAAACTTCTGCGTGACGAATTAAACGAACATCAGTTGGCGAAGATTTCAAGCGTGCTTGGGCTCCCGGCAAATCCATCCGTTATCCGTAAGTTATCAAAGTTATGCCTACTTCCCGTATCCATCCAAAAAAACATCTTAACCGGTACGATATCATTATCCATGGCAAATGAACTGGAGTCGTTGGATACGGAAAGCGCTGTTGCCTTAGCATCTCTATTTGCTAAGCTAAAAATGGGCCTCAACAAGCAGAGAGAAATTGCTATGCTTGTCAAAGAAATTGCAAAACGGGAACACATCTCACCGCAGGTCGTGCTGGAAAAGGCATTTCTATTCGGGATTACGGAAGATCGCGATCTTGATAAGGGACAGGCAAGCCGCAAAATTCGACATTTTTTACGAAAATGGAGATTTCCAGAACTCAACAGGGCACAGCAGCACTATGAGAAGCACGTAAAAAACCTTAAATTAGGCCGCAGCATCCATTTGATACCGCCAAAAGATTTTGAGGGCAATGCGTATACGCTAACAATGTCATTTACCAATTTTTCCGAGCTGCAAACGCTTCGAAACAGATTGGAACAACTAACCCGGAATCCAAGCATTAAAGCAATTCTTGAACGTCAATCAGAATGCTGCTAACTATCGATATTCTGATGAACGCTTCATACATTCCTGTTTTCACAAAGAGGATACCCTTTAGATCCAATGGTTGTCCGAAATCTTTATATTGATCAAGCTGTTGCCGAGTCCGCGCTAGTTGGGTCAATTTCCCGACGCCTTGATATTTCTGGGGATATGGTTGCAACCGCCCAGGAGGTTTACGATATAATTAGGGCTTCAAAAGATCCTGTCAAAAAGGGGAAGGAGGTATTGTTTCTCACTCGTAACAATGGGTCGTTTATTAAAAGCTGCCCGGGAACGCGATCTTATCGCTGCTGTGGTTACAAAATTCTGCATATCGGAACATTTTGCCACATGGACTGTACCTACTGTATCCTGCAGTC
>JASFJP010000594.1:0-3301 GCA_050121225.1 Desulfobacterales bacterium | reverse complement strand
CAAGAAAAAGAAGAACGCCTTGCCGAGGTGGAGACACAAGGAACAGAACTGGAATCGAATCTGCTTGCGTCAGATGACGTGGAGCAGGTGGTAGAATCCGAAATGGATGACGTTGCTTTTGAAGGGCCAACTCAGGAAGTGGGTGCTATTACCGAGGAATTTGCGACTCAGGAATTTACGGATACTACCGCAATCAATGATCAAACCGATGTTCTGTACGATACCGAAGCCGAAGTGGCTGCTCAAACTCCTGTGAAAAAGAGGCGCTCGCGCAAACCCGTGGTGGTGACATTAGTGCTTTTGATTTTGGCAATTGGCGTCATTGTCCTTCCAAATAGTCTGGGGATCAAAATTCCCTTTGTAAGTGATCTTAAAATTCCATACCTTAGTGACCTGAACCTAAAGATACCCTATCTCAGTGATCTGCTGAATCCTGAAGAGCAGGACGTCGCCGGTAACCTGAGGATTTTGCCCATGGACAGATCCATCACTGCTAAATTTGTAAAAAATGAGAGCACCGGACAGATCTTGGTGATAAATGGAACGATAAAAAACGAATATGATCATCCCCGCAGCTTTATTAAAATCACCGGGAAACTATATTCAAAAGGGAAAAAGTTGGCAAAAGAGGCAACCGTGTATTGCGGCAACGTGCTTTCCGAAACGGATCTGGCCAAAATGAACATCGCCGCCATCAATAAGCGTTTGCAGAACAGATTTGGAGATAATCGTTCAAATTTAAAACTTAAAACAGGTAAAGTGCTCCCCTTTATGATTGTGTTCGATAAGTTGCCGGGGAATTTGGATGAATATACGGTTGAAGTCGCCGGATCTTCGATATAACCGATTGCATAACGTTTAACGTGTGGAGGGTATCTCTCGCCCGAGCTTGCATCCCGCGCCGCGGGGCTTTGCTCGAGACACGAAGATCACAGAAACTTATATTTGCTCTGCGTGCCCTTTGGCCTTGTGAGAGGCATGATGCCGAAAGATCACTGTGCTTTGCCCCGTGAATGGTTTGCTGGTTTCAACGGGGCATCTTTTTTTTGGAGAGAAGTACGGGGTCGGGCAAGCGGATTTTTTCGACTTGACTGACATTCAGCAACTTGGTAGATAACATGCCTGTCGAAAATTTGAATACATAATTTATGGCGATGTAGCTCAGTCGGTTAGAGCATGCGGCTCATATCCGCAGTGTCCGGGGTTCAAATCCCTGCATCGCCACCACGAAAAATATAAGTCCATACAACTACTTGTAATATTTACGAAAATAAATCTCCACGTGAACCGCTAACCACGATTTGCGTTTCTCACTTCATTCAGCCTTCTTATCCATAACCCTATTTGCTTCCCAATATAAGCGGCAGACTATGCGGCACAGATGAAGAGCTGTGGTCTTAAGGGTACGGAATACCGGGGCCACGGTGCAAAAATAGTGTAAATTATTCTTCCAACACGAAATCACTCTATGATCAATCCACTTCAAAAAGCGAACCTAAATTAGCCTACGCTTTTTAGATGGGTCACATTGGTCAATCCGGGAATATCTTTTCGGCTTCGAGATAATGGAAACCGATGTCGCGCCTTAGATCCAACCGGTTACCCTGCGAGTCCTCCCGGGGAACAACTCGGATTTTCCCGTTGTCAAAAGCGGCTAACAGCTTGTTTCTAAAGCGGTCGGCGGCATCTCCGCGTTTTTCATTGGGCTTGACGGACACGTTTGCATTCATGAAAGCCACGCGGGTGCCGTCGGATTTAAAGCGACCGTCTTTCGGTGAGCACATCATGGCAGAGGGGATGATCTGGATACCTTTTCTCTTCATATATTTAAAATCAATTTCAACAGGTTCGTCTCTGGTACATGACCAGGGATATCCTTTCTGTCCGTCCGGTCCCCCCGGACCGGTTACGAGCGCGAAGCACATAGCCAACTGGCCGCTACGGACTTCGGGTTCAATCTCATTCAACCGGCCTTGCAGAGTTGCTTTTATCAGGGGACCGAGATTTCTCAAACGCCTTATGACCGGCTGCGCTTCAGGCTCTCCAGGGCGGATGTTGATTTCCGATACCCGGATGTCTGTCGGACTCATATCGCCGTCCAACGAAACAAAACAACCGGGATAGAGCACACAGGGGCGCAAGATACCCAGCTCTTTCATCTGCTGAATTAGTGGGACGGCAATCATATCCCCGGCCATTTTCATCAATTCCGGAGTTTCCAGTGGATGCGGAGAAACAGCTCCCATGCCGCCGGTGATCGGGTTTTCTTTACTACCGGGGCCTTCAAAGCGTTCCGGATAATCCATTGCCGTGGGTAAAATTTGAAAATTACCAAATTTATCAGCCAGTATCGTAAAACTTATTTCGACCCCGGACATCAGAGATTCGATTAAAAGCGGCCATTTGCCCTTGCCGCCGAACAATTTTTTGTAGCTGTCCTTATAATCTCTGATCAACGTATCGTACACGTCTTTTATTTGCCATGAATTTAAAATGATACGGGCACCTTTACCTCCGGCACTGTAGGGATATTTCAAGACGGCGCCGCCGTACTCATGGATATACCTCAAACACGTCGACAAAATACGCTGATAATCTTTGGCGTCGACTTCAGACCAGGCAGACGCCACCGGAATTCCTGCATCCCGGCAGAGTTTCTTACATTCAATTTTGTCCCCTTCAATAAAAGCCCCGGATTTTGACAATCCCACGATTTGATCGCCGAAACCGGCTTCCTCCACAGCATCCACCAGCCCTTCAAACAAAAGCGCTTCCGGCATTGGAATGGCGACATCGATGCTTCCTTCTTTGAACGCCGTGATGATGGCGTCACGATAATCCTTTGCAGTGTTGCTTTTCGTCGCAATAAATTCAACCGGCCAGTTCATAATTTCCACATATTTCGGCATGGAAGGAGTTCCTCGAATAACGACTCCCTTGAATTCTTCGGTATAAATGTCACTGGTTGCCGTGGATATCACTAAAGCACTTAACAACGTCCTACCATCGGTTCCTGCAAAGGCGATTTTTTGCATGCTTTTTACCCCTTCAAGTCGTGAGCTGTTCAAATTGCAATTGGTCAGTTCCTTAACAAAATGTTGGACCTTGGGTCAAATTTAAAATCGGTTTTAAAATAATTTTAAAAGGCAATAAATTATGCTATATCAATACAGATATGTTTCCAGGATTTGATAAAATTGTTGAAGAACGCATTCGTAACGCTCAGAAGAAGGGCCAATTTAATAATCTCGACGCTTCCGGAAAACCGCTTGTTTTTGAAAATGACAGCCACATCGCCGAA
>JASFJP010000593.1:0-3307 GCA_050121225.1 Desulfobacterales bacterium | reverse complement strand
AACCGGCCTGTGTCGGAGCGATTGGCATGGATGGATGGGCCATGATTCTGATGTTAAATTGCCTCATGTACCCGGGCATGAAATCGCCGGGGTGGTTGAAGCTGTCGGAAAAGATGTCAGGAGGTGGCGTAAAGGTGACAGGGTGACGCTTCCGTTCGTTTGTGGTTGCGGCACCTGTCCCCAATGTAGGTCGGGAAACCATCAAGTTTGTGATCGGCAATTTCAGCCAGGCTTTACCCATTGGGGTTCTTTTGCTGAATTTGTGGCCATCGATTACGCCGACACCAATTTGGTAAGTCTTCCAGCTGAACTCGATGACATCACAGCGGCAGGTCTGGGTTGTCGATTTGTAACCTCATTTCGGGCCATCGTGGCGCAGGGCAGGGTTTCTGCTGGGCAATGGGTTGCGGTACATGGCTGCGGCGGTGTTGGTTTATCTGCGATTATGATTGCCAACGCACTGGGTGCAAATGTTATCGCAGTTGATATTGCTGATGATAAACTTGAGCTTGCTCAATCGATTGGCGCGTCGGCAACAATTAATGCCAAGCAAATAAAAAATGTGGTCGAACGTGTTGTCGATGTCACCCAAGGAGGCGCTCATGTATCCATTGATGCGCTTGGCAGCCCTGCTACCTGTTTTAACTCGATAGCCAATTTAAGAAAGCGTGGGAAGCATGTTCAGGTTGGCCTGATGTTGGCAGACCACTGCCACCCTGCTGTGCCCATGGATAAAGTGATCGCCAATGAGCTTGAAATTTTGGGGAGTCACGGCATTCAAGCTTATAACTATCCGGCATTGTTAAGAATGATTGAATCGGGGAAGGTATGCCCGGAAAAATTGATTGGAAAAACGATCTGTTTGGATGAGTCAATAGAAGAACTCGCCAATATGAATAGTTTTACCGCTACGGGCGTAACGGTGATAACCGAATTTTAATTAGCCACCCCAGAGGAATAGGCTTCGCTCCGATGAAATATGCTTCGCATTTCATTGGGCAAGCATTCCACAGGGCAGGCAGACCCACACGGATTTACCCTTAAAGGTCAGAAACGAGATTATCAGTCTCATCGAATTGCATGTAATTTGGTTTAGCGTTTATTTCAATAGCATTAAAATTTTCGGCGTCTGCGATCAATGCCTCGGAAATATACATTTTCTCAAGCATCAACGTGTTTTTTATGTGAACGATCCGGGCCTTTTCCGGTGCCACTTCACCTATGGTTTTCAGTGCAGTTTCAATAGTCTCTTGGTCATCATCAAAAAACGGCGGTATCCGGACTGCTTCGGGACATGAGGATGTAATTGCGTTCATATTGGTGGCGCGGTGGTCAATCTTATCTACCAACCTTCGAGTGGTGAAATCCGCATTGCCGATGGCGGTGGCATTCCCCTCTGAGTCAGAGGTTAGATCTCGCACAAAAATCCTTGTAATCTGAGGCTTTGAAGGTACTTGGTGGTAAGGAATGACCGTTCGTGCAATCACATTCTGGTCCATTCCGGTGCCCGAAATATTTTTCCCCATTTCATCGATGATTAGCAAGTCGATGGGATCAAACGGAATTCCAGGCAGTAAGTTTTTAGCGATAACAAGTAATTCGCGTTCGGTTTCTTCAATTTTCGCGGCGGGTATGGCTTGAATAATCTCAGATTCATCCCGCTGATTTTCGACCAGCGCCAGACCGAAAGCAATCGGGCACTGTTTGACGATCTCTCGGGCCACCGAAGTTAGAACGTGATAATGTCCCAGACGCATGAATACATTGTGATAATGATCGGCAGCCTTTTGTTTACCAAGCCCAATTGCCATCATCTTAATCAGGCCGCTTTCAATTTCACCCTTGAAATCGGTGTGGGGTTTAACCCGATTGACAACAATTATACGGTCAGCCTGAAAAGCTTTTTTATCTAATAAAACGGGTATCCCGTCGGCGGTTTTGCCGACTTGCACGACTTCCATCGACGATTTGATGGGTACACCCATCGTTTCCTCGTTAATGCCGAAGTGTTCAATGATTCTTCTCTGCCCTTCGGCTTTGGCCCCTCCATGACTGCCCATGGCTGGGACAATAAAGGGTCGGGCGCCAATTTTTTTTAATTCAGAGATGAGTTCCGCCAGTATAACGGCAATATTGGCAATTCCCCTGCTGCCTGCGGTAATGGCCACGCTTTCTCCCGACGACACATATTCTTCAGGATTGATGGACGCCAATGTCGATCTCACGGCTGCTCGAATATCCTTGATCGAGTTGGTTTTAAATTTTTGTTTGACGCCCACCATTTTCGGCAAATTCATACGTCGCTCTCTCCTCTAATGTTTATGATCCCTTTTTTGAAATCTGAAACACTAAATTTAGGTTCTTCTTAATAGGAGATAAGACATTAAGTGTCAAACTCAAAAAGGGATTACATTATTCCATTTCGATTATAATAAGATTGATCATTTCATAGAAGTAATATATCTACTTAACTGATCCCTGATGCAAAGTTAGGGTAACATTTGCATATGACCCGGTATGGAAGTGCTTGTGGAATGCGATTGCTCTGACGCGGGAGAAGGTATACACTTCTAGACATACAAAATCGATATCGTTGATCGGGTCGGTCGTGGAGACGGCTTTGCCGCTGGCTTTCTCTATGGCTATAGAGCATGTGAAAAACGAAATTCTGCGCTGCGGGTTTGTGCCCATTATTCGGACAGATAGCTCGGCGGTGGCGATTCGTTTGGCCGAGGCCATTCGGGACGGGGGGGCTCCTTTGTCGGAGATAACCATGACAGTGCCCGGTGCGTTGGATGTCCTCAAACACCTCAGCCAATGATTTAAGGAATAAATCATGAGCGATCTTAAAATGGTGACCCTGCGCTTGAATCCCGATGACAATGTCGTTGTTGTACTTCGCGATCTGGAAAAGGGATCCGAAATTCCGGATGAGGGAATCTCCTGTATACATGCAATACCGGCTGGCCACAAGCTCTCCGCAGCGGTTATCAAGCAGGGTGAGCCCATTCGAAAGTACGGACAGATTATCGGTTTCGCCTCCTGTCATATTGCCTGTGGTGAACATGTTCACACCCATAACGTCTCCATGGGCGATGTTGAACTCGACTATGCGTTTGGTGTAGATGCCTTGGACACGTCCGGTGTTGCATCCGAACCCGCAACGTTTGACGGTATCGTCCGCCCTGACGGTCGTGTGGCTACGCGGAACTATATCGGTGTTCTTAGCAGTGTAAACTGTTCCGCTTCCGTCTGTCGCTATATCGCGGATGCATTCCATGGGAATGCGCTCAAAGGCTATCCCAAT
>JASFJP010000592.1:0-3316 GCA_050121225.1 Desulfobacterales bacterium | reverse complement strand
GTAAGGGCGGTCACTGATGGTGTCCAACTCTTTGTCCAGAATCGACCAACATACATCGGCACAGAGAATACCGCCCCGGATCCGGCTGCCTGAACACCCCACGATCAGCTCGTCGTCCCAAATGGTAACACTTTTTCTGCGGCATTGTTCGCGAAAGGCTTTGGCCTTTCGAAGCACCTGGGGTTGTCCCTCAGTTTGTTGAAAGCTCTCGGTGAGAATTTTGGCATTTTCCAAATCCATGGCGGGGCGGGTATTGATTACCCTTGCTTTCAGGCGTTTAATTCTTTCCATATATTGGGGTTCATTTCTTTCCTGATTCATAACTCGCTCACCCTCTGGTTTGATAATATAGCTGTCAGTGCAAAGAACGATTTAGGTTTATCCACTAAACGATATTGGCGTTTAGTCTTGCGTGTGTTTTGTATTTTATCCTTTGAAAATCAGAGCATTGTGGTCTTCTTGATTCTTTCATGCTCGGTTACGATAGACAGGTGTCTGCGCATCGCAAAACTCGCACCCTTGGGGTCCATGGTTTTGATTCGTTTATACACCACCTCGGCCGTTCTGATGGCCGTTTTCAGATTTTCTTCAGTAACATTATCGAGAGCGTTTTTCATTAGCGGTGTATATTCATCACGAATCCGTCGGTTAATAATTTTGGTCACTTCTACCAGTGTTTGATTTTGGCTTGCCTTGGCCACTGCCACATGGAAACCTAAAAGATCGGCGTCATACCAGGCTTCAACGTCGTCTAAGGAATTTCGCATTGCCTCTATGTATCGCTTTAATTCATCAAGATTTTTCCTTTTGGCAAATTCCGCCGCCCTTTGCGCTACAGCGCATTCGATTACCAGACGTCCCTGCATCACATCGGAAAAGGAAATCAACTTTAAAGCCTGGCCGATATCAACCTCATCATCCCTGCCCTCGGGCGGAAAAACGACGAAGGTTCCGCGTCCATGCATCGACTTTATGTAACCCATCACATTTAGAATCTTAAGAGCCTCTCGGACCGAGGACATCCCCAAACCAAACATCTGTGCCAGCTCTCGTTGGGGGGGTAAGCGATACCCGTTTTCGAGTTCGCCGTTTTGGATTTCTTCTAATAGCATCTGTGCCAAGCGCTCTGAAGTCGATTGTTTTTCAAAGCTCAACGAATGTAGAGCATCTGTTCCTGAATTTTTCTCTACCATTTTCTTTTTTTAATACGGAATCCCGTCAAATTAATAATAAATTCATGTCTTCAGAACAATCATATGAAGATAGATCTTGATAGATCTAAATTCGCAGATTTGTCAAGCACTTTTTGGAATTCTGGCACAATCAAGACGCACCAAATCAATTATTTTATATACTGAGGCAATGCAGTCTATCGGGATATGATCAGTACCGGTCAAAGTATATCATATTTTAATTTGTAATCAATTAGTTATAATTTATTAATCGGGACTCTTCCATCGGCATTTTTTTCTTGAAAGGGTTTTAGAGGTCTGTTAAAAAGACATGAAGTTGATGTGTTCTGAACATTTTTGCTGAATCTAATTTTATGGTCAAAAACAGCGACAGGTGTAATAATGCAGTATTTTCAATTGTTGACCAAAACCCAAATCGAGCAAATTCACGAAGCGACACTGGAGATTTTGGCCCGCGTTGGTGTTGAATTCCGGTTTCCACCCGCCTTGGAAGTTTTGTTTCACGGGGGCGCAAAAGTTGAAGCACAGCGTGTATTTTTCCCGCGCCGCTTGGTGGAGGAACAATTGACCAAGCCGCCACGTGAGTTTACGCTTCACGCCAGAAATTCGGCCAATAATCTTACCATTGGCGGTGATCATAGCGTCTTTGTTCCCGCTAACTGTTCACCGTTCGTATCCGACCTGGAAGGCGGCAGACGAGACGGCACGCTGAACGACTACGAAAATCTTGTCAAACTGACCCACGCCAGTCAAAATCTAGATATGTGCAGCGACATCATGGTAGAGCCGAATGATGTTCCCATTGAGCTGCGCACGGTGAAAAAGACCTATTCCTGCTTACGATATTCAGACAAATGTTTTATGGGTAGCGTATTAGGCGTTCAAGGTGCCCGTCAGACACTGGAGATGACATCAATCCTCTTCGGCGATTCAGCTTCTTTGGCGGAGAGACCCCGCTTTGTCGGCATACCTTGTTCCCTCACCCCCCTTTGTTATGACGAACGCATGCTTGGCGCCATGATGACCTATGCCGAGGCCGGCCAACCCCAATTGATCAATTCTCTGGCCATCGCCGGCGCAACAGCACCGGTGACCTTGGCCGGGGCCTTGGCGGTTCAAAACGCGGAAATATTAGCTGGAATCGTTTTCACTCAGCTCATTCGTGAAGGTACGCCAGTGGTCTACGCCAGTGGCTCATCCTGTGCGGACATGCGGACCGGTGCCCTGGCCGTAGGTGCTCCTGAAATGGCCATAAACAATGCCCTGGCGGCTCAAATGGCGAGGCATTACAGTATTCCCAGCCGGGGGGCTGGCGCACTTACCGATGCGAAGATAGCCGATGTGCAGTCAGGTTACGAATCGATGATGAACCTATTGACTGCCCAAAACAGCGGGGTCAATTTTATCTTGCATGCAGCCGGCGCCCTCGAGACGATCAACTGCGTTTCATATGAGAAATTTGTCATCGATGATGAAATGCTGGGAATGGTGAAACGGATTCATCGGGGGGTTGAAGTAACCGAGGAATCACTTGCTCTGAAAGTCGTCAAAGAGGTCGGTCCAGGCGGACAATTTCTAGATAAAAACCATACCTTTGATCACTGCCGTGCGGAATTTTATCTCCCTCGACTCAGTGATCGGAGCCCATATGAGCATTGGGAAAAATCGGGGGCGAGGTCCATCCAAGAACTCGCCAATCAAAAATGGAAAAAAATTCTGGAAGCTTATCAGCCGCCGGATTTACCCGACTCCCTGGACAAGGACCTTAAAAAATACATGGCGGCTCTTTAGCACTGAGAAAAATCTCCAAAAAAAATAGGAAACCATATGCGCATCTCTGAAATGCATATCTATCAACACGATCTTCCTGTTGTCGGCGGATTCTACCGCATGGCACGGACTTCCGTCTCTGTACTGGATACCACTATCGTTGAAATCGTAACTGAAACCGGTATCAAAGGATACGGCGAAACCTGTCCGGTGGGTCCAGTGTACCAGCCACATCATGCCTTAGGTGCCCGCAGCGCCTTACAAGAGATGGCACCCCATTTGATCGGCACAAATGCCCTGCAGATCAATTGTGTCTATGACGCTATGGACGCTGCGCTTAACGGTCACGCCTA
>JASFJP010000591.1:0-3333 GCA_050121225.1 Desulfobacterales bacterium | reverse complement strand
GCTTCGGCTTGAGCTAGAATCTAATCAGAAATGATTGATTGTTATTTCTCATCCTTAGATTAATCTCCAGTCGTTCCAATGACATTTTTATAGCATCGCGAGCTTTGTCGGTTTTTTGCAAATAATCCTCAAAGAAAGTCCTTACCTCATCAACATTTTCGAGCCCTGCCACCGGAATGATGGCCGCAATGACCCTTTCATACAGCATGGGATGAAACTGTTCAATTTGCTCCAAATGACCCGTGTACCACTCCCACAACGCCGGCATGGCATGCGGATTGGACGCCATCGCCACGATAGGGATAAATTTGTTGCGGGCCGGAACCTTGTCCAGGACAAATTCCAGAGCGCTATCAATCAGGTCGCCGGCTTGAAAGCAACCTAAGGCAGTCGAAATGTTCATACGCTCATGTTCACTTTCAGATGCTTGCAACCGCCCCTCGAACCAATCAAATACGTCGCGCTTGCCGGTCAAAGCGCCGACCTGCATGACACTCCTCAAAAGATCCGGATGACAAGGATTACCTTGCATAAGCTGGTTAAATTTTCCCCGGGCAAACTCGGTGGAGGGTTTGGATCCAAAAAGCGATGAGACCCAAATTAACTGTTCCCGTAAAATGGAGGTTGTGTTTTCCTCATCCGAATTTGGTTCATACCCGATAGAGGTCAATAGGGTTTCAAACCAATTGACGGCCATCGCAGCTATTTTCTCTTTCAAATCGTTTTTCAACACGAGATAGGCATCAAAAAGATGATGGGCAATGCTGGTCAGAGGTAGGTAAGCATCTTCATTCTCGAAATAGGTTATAAAATCAAGATAATCCTGCATAGACACATCACCGCGTTTGACGAAGGCATACAGGTCGTTTAGCAAACCCCAACGGTCATCGGATGGCAACAATTTATTACGCACCCGCTGTCCGAGTGCTGACAAATTTTCGGCATCCTGATATTTAACCCGATAAAATCCTGTTTGCGCGCTGTTGACTTTGTAGGCAACCGTATTGTGATCGATATCAATTGACTTTTCAACGTCGTCTAAAAGTATCGTCAGCTCCTGGGGGTCACCCACATCGGTGATGAGCATAATCGTAACGGGCACGATCCATTTTTGATCCGAGTCCCCGGGAAGATAGGTGAATCGTTTCTGGGACAACCTCAACTGATCGCCATCGCGCAGAACCTCGACCATAGGAAACCCCGGCTGCTCAATCCAACTCTTCATCATCGTGCTGACCGGAAGCTGCGAGACCTGTTCAAAAGATTCCCAAAGATGCCGGCTGGCGGCACATGCATATGCATACTTCTTCAGGTAATACCGCAGTCCTTTTTGAAAATTGTCTTTGCCGATATATCCTTCGGCCTGCCTTAAAATGCTGCCGCCTTTACTGTAAATGATCGGAGCGGTGCTGGCATTAATTACGACATGCTCTCCTCCAGGAATTTCGATGGCAAATGTTTCCCACAACGAATCGCGTGCCATAGCCGAACCGGTATTGCCCTCCAGAAACTGTTCCCACGTATTCCATTCGGGGAAATAGTGGTCCACTACCCCATATCCGAAATAGGTAGCAAAACTTTCATTCAACCAGAGGTATTTCCAATCGGATGGGGTAACAAGGTTCCCAAACCATTGATGCGCAATTTCATGGGCTATGACTTCGCATATTCGTTCCTCACCGGATTTTGAGGTGATTCCCGTATAGTGCAATAAGAGGTTTTCTCTAAACGTGATCGCCCCCCAATTTTCCATGGCACCAAAGGCAAAATCAGGAATTGCGATCAAATCCATTTTGGGCAGTGGATAATTGATGCCGTAGTAGGTTTCGCTGAACTCAAGAGCCTTGCGACCAAAGTCGACACCGAAGCGACCGTGTTCTTTCACTCCCGGCAGTGTTGCAACCCGCACCCGGGGATCCGTTTCATCATGAATAAATTCAAACTCGCCGACGCCAAAAAAGACAAGATAGGTCGACATTATCGGCGTCTGTTCGAAGACAACCCGCTTCTTCCCATTTCCCAGGGTGTTCTCCCTTTTTACCGCACCATTAGAGATCGCAACCAAATCCGCTTCGATGTCCATTTCGATCTCAAAAGTTGCTTTTTTTGCGGGATGATCCATACATGGGAAGGCGCGACGCGCATCACTCTCCTCGAATTGAGTTACGGCGATATATTTGGTTTCGCCGTCACGCACGTATTCGCTTCGGTAGAAACCGGCCATCTTATCATTGATCAATCCTTGGTAGTCGATTTCCAAGTAGATGTCTCCGGAAACGGGTTCGGGTAACATAATATGCAATTCTTCTTTTCCAGGATCGACCAGATAGCTACATTCTAAAAATTGATTGCCCTGCCGAAATCGGCATCTCCAGATAGCAATCTCTAGTACATTCAATGCGATCTTGCTAACAGACTCATTGGTCTTCAAATGAAGTGCACATGTTCCTTCGAAAATAAAATTGATCAGATCGGGCTTTAGATGGATTTTGTAGTGTATAGGACGAATTGACTGCATATTGACCTCTCAGAATTTAACTCCTCTTAAAAAATTCTGGTTATCTTCAAAGCCGGTGCAACTTACTTGAGCTTTCGGGATAACCGAAAAAAGTTTTGAACGCAAGCGATAAGAGTGTATATATGAAGTCGCTTCTCGTCAAGATATCTTGCCGGACGCGCAAAAACCGGGGAAGAATCCGTAAATAAAATTACCTAGTTCGGACCGGTTTGCGGGTTTCTTTCAAAATCTTGTGAGGTTGACTATCACAAGCGGCTGATTAGGTTGGAAAAAAAGCGGGGTCAGCTATTGCGTCGAATGTGATGCCAATTTTTACAAGGGCGAAGATATTGCCGTTGTGGGCAGCGCCAGTGCGGCCGTATCCGGCGCGCTATCCATGCTGGACTACGCCAATACAGTTTACCTGATTTATGAGACATTGGAGGTTAACGAAGCACTCCGAAAAAAATTTGAAGACAGTTCGATCATAATTCACGAAGGATTCAAAGTAAGAAAATTGGAAAATCCGTCTAATTTGAGAAAGGATGTTTACCATGTCTGAGAAAAGGATACCGCAACGAAAAGATATTCCCGAGGAGCAGCGGTGGAATCTTACACCGCTATTCGAATCCGACAGTGCCTGGGAAACGATGTTTTTGGACATTGAAAAAGAGCTTGAAACCTATAACTCATTCAGAGGTCGTCTGCATGAATCGGTCAACGTTTTTAGGGAGGCAATTGAGTTTCATCTAGACATCACCCGCAAAATTGATCGGGTTTACACCTATGCTCATTTGAGAAGTGATGAGGACAAATCCAATCAGTTTTATTTGGGA
>JASFJP010000590.1:0-3340 GCA_050121225.1 Desulfobacterales bacterium | reverse complement strand
TGGCCCAAAGCCGTCATTCGCAGGCAAACATCATAAACGCAGCGGTTCTGGATAATCCAAGACCAGATTTTGTAGGCAGCCTTTTCGCTGTGGCTTGCTCGGCTGACATTCCAGTTCGGATCCCCGTCAGCAAGCTTTGCCCGCAACGCCAGTAACATTCGTGGAATATCGATGTTAACCGAGCAAGCATCTTGGCAAGCTCCACACAGGGTTTCGCCCTGACATAGATCTTTGGCCTCGTTGATTCCGGCTAAAAGCGGCATGACCACCGCACCTACCGGTCCGGAGTAGGGATGGCCGTAAGAATGACCGCCAATCTTACCATAGACGGGACAGATATTCAGGCACGCAGCACACCGAATACAGTACAGCATTTCACGAAACTCTTCATCGGCAAGGATGCGGCTGCGGCCGTTATCCAGAATCACCAGATGAAATTCATCCGGGCCATCGATCTGGCCAAACTCCCGCGGGCCCCCGATGTAACTGACATAGGTTGCCATGTTTTGGGCGGCGGCCCCGCGGCAAAGCAACCTGAGAAGCACATCATGGTCTTCCAACCGGGCGGCGACTCTCTCCATGCCCATAATGGCAACATGAATCTTAGGCATCGTTGTTGACATTCGAATATTACCCTCATTGGAAACCGTGGTTATGTGACCGGTTTCGGCGCAGGCTAAATTGCAACCGGAGAGTCCCATGTCCGCCGCTAAAAATTTCTCACGCAGCGCTTTTCTGGCCGCCCATGTTAATTTTGGGGGATCATTGGTATATGCAATGCCCAGCCTATTGCTAAAAAGACTACCGATCTCATTGCGGGTCTTATGGATAGCCGGCGCAATGATGTGGGAAGGGCGTTCTCCGGCCAGCTGTATAATGTACTCGCCGAGGTCGGTTTCCGCCACTTCGATGCCGGCATCATTGAACGCACGGTTTAATCCGATTTCTTCACCCACCATGGATTTTCCTTTTACCGCTAGTTTGACACGATGCTTTTCTGCGACAGCCAGACAGTAATTCACGGCCGCATTGGCATCTTCGGCAAAAAACACATGGCCGTCGTTCCTGCGGACGTTTTCAGCCAGTGTTTCCAAAAGGACATCCAGATTTTCAATGGCCTGCATGCGTATATCGTGGGCTTTGAAGCGTAATTCAGGGCCTTCCGGCAGGTTTTTGTAAGCGCGCGCAGTGCCCCGGCCAAATCGATTCTGCAGATCGGCCAACGCAACCTGCAACACCTCATTTTTCAAAGCCTTTTTGGCTTCAGAAATATAGTCTCCAACGAATATTTCACTCATGGTTTTGTGTTCCGTGTTACGGGTTACCGTCAACGCCTATTGCAAGAGACGTCACTTGGGCTTTGTAGATAACCAAATAAAACAAATGACGGAGAAAAGCGACTTCCACAAATCTTCAATCGTCAATTCAAAGCCCGGCAGCTAGTATTTGCGCAATATGCAAGGTTCTAACCGACAAACCCCTGCGATTTAACATTCCCTGAATATTCATCAAACACCCCATGTCACAGCCGACAACCGTATCGGCTCCGGAGTCGGAAATGTTCTTGACTTTGTCCGCCACCATCGCCGTTGATATGTCCGGATACTTTACCGAAAACGACCCGCCGAAGCCGCAACACCGGTCGGAGTCGTACATTTCCACAAATTCAGCACCGGATACTTTTCTTAAAAGCTTGCGCGGTTGGTCTTTGACTCGAAGGCTGCGCAAGAGATGACAGGAATCATGATAAGTAATTCTGCCGGCATAATTTGCACCAAGATCTTCCACTCCGAGGATATCTACAAGATATTCCGTCAATTCATATGTCTTCTCGGCAACATGTCTGGCTCGCTGAAGCCAGGTTTCGTCGTTATCAAACAACTGGGGATAGTGATGCCGCACCATAGTAACGCAAGATCCTGATGGACATACAATCACTTCCGCTGATTCAAAAATTTCGATAAACCGCTTGGCGGCTGATTTCGCTTCCCGCCGATACCCCGAATTGAACGCCGGTTGTCCGCAACAGGTTTGATCTGATGGACAGGTCATCTGAATCCCTAATTTGCGAAAAATTTTAAAAATGGCTTCTCCCACTTCGGGGTAAATGCCGTCAACCAGACATTGGACAAATAGCGTCACCGTGTTTTTGGGATTCCCCATGAATCGATAGCTCCTATAGACATTGTCATCGTATCTCGCGCTAAATACCTACAATGAACAAACTAAAAAATCCAGAGCAAAATTTTAAATCTTGAGATCGTCAGTTAAAGAGACTGCTTTAATCCCTGATGATTGTTTGTGCCAATCAATCCTTTCGGAATCCCGGATTTTATGCTAAACTACTTCATGTTTTCCAACAGATCATGGGTTTAACCCTTTAAATTAACTGCTGAACCTATTCTTGTTGACTATGCTGAAAGAGCGTTTTTATGAGTGAACAGCGGCTTGCCCTTTTAGAGCTCATTGATAACATTGAAAGACTGGGGCAGTTCCAGGACAGAATAGATTTCCCATCAAACATTCGCCAGATATGGGACGCATTTTTAACGGACGTCCAGAATTTAATAGAAATTGATGTCTGTGCCTTATTTCTAGTTGAGGAAAAATCGCATGAATTCATATTAAAACATGTCGTTCCCGGTGATAAAGGCAAGCTATGCCGGAAAGAAATCGAACTCCAAATCGAATGCGGTATCTTTTCCTGGATAATTAACAGAAGACATCCGGCATTGGTTCCCGCGTTAGCGTTCGAGAATGTAAAATCGGTGGTTATGCTACCGCTTTCCACTGTTAAGAGAACGCTGGGTGTCGTGCTGATCCTCACACCCGTCCAAGAAAGTTTTATTACCCATGAGAATCTCAAGCTTTTAACAATCCTGACCAAGGAATGTTCACTTGTAATGGAAAATACCCTGTTGTACGAACGCTTGAGAAGAAAACACATCTCATTGGAGAAGGCCAACAAAGAAATTAAGCTGCTCTCGCGGACCGATGCGTTAACTGGATGTTACAATCGCGGCTATTTGAATGAAGTTTTTCCAAGAGAGATTAAAAGAGCACTAAGGTATAAGCATTCCCTTTCATTGGCCATGTGCGATATCGATCATTTTAAGAAAGTAAATGACACTTACGGCCATCAATGCGGCGATGAAGTGCTGATAAAATTTGTTCAGAGTATTTTGGAATTGATCCGCGCCGATGCGGACTGGCTGGCTCGATATGGAGGAGAAGAATTTCTACTGGTGCTGCCGGAGACGCGACTTGAAAATGCAGAAGTTTTGGCAGAAAGACTTCGCCAACATATTGCAAAAAAAATAATTGAAACAGAAGAAGAGAA
>JASFJP010000589.1:0-3343 GCA_050121225.1 Desulfobacterales bacterium | reverse complement strand
TTTTATCCATACTGCAACTGATCAACGAAGGTGTTTTCGATCTTTAACGTACAATAATTATTCGGAAATGTCCTGTTCAACAATGGTTCCAGATTCAGAAGCACTGGCTTTACTTCCCGCACCAGGTGACGTAACAGATGACGTTGTTTGGGTTTTTTGTCCGGATACAGATTGGCTTTGTTTGTTACCCAAGTCCTGCTGAATCGAATCCAGCCGCTGGTTGAGGGTTGCCACTGCCTGGGAAATAAGTCTTTGGAATTGTTTTTTAATTTTCAACAACTCCAAATCGAACGTGTCTTTGTCAATCTTCTGGGTCAATGAGGTGTTAACGGAAGTTTGTATTTGATTAAATTCTTTTCGGGAAGTCTCTGTGCTTGCTTCTATTCTTGAAAGATCTGAGGTTAGCTTGGTTTCCAGTTTTTTTATATCCGAAGTAGCTGCCTGAAGACTCTTATGAATCGATGCAAACGACTTTACTTCATCTTGCAGTGGTTGAAGCGCAGCATAGACTTTGGCAATCTCGGCGGTTTGGTTTTCTTTGTCCGCCTTCGATGCATTTAATTTTTCTAGCGAACTTTCTGTTTTTTTAAGATTGTCATTCAGGGTTTTGAGACTACTATTCACCGTGTCAATATTCTTTTTCAGCGCCTGAACATTTTTATCGATAGCCGCAAGCTTTCCCGATACCGAGGTTTCAAAATTCTTATCCTGGGAGGATAGGGTGGTTGAAAAGGTAATTAATTTGTCATTGAACTGCTTTGATATTCTCTCAAGTTCCCCGGATAGACGTTGAATTTCTATAGAACCGGTATCTTGACTTTGGGATACTCTACCTTTGAGATCCCGATAACCAAAGTACAAAATAATCACCAATATACACGGAAGCAGGATGGAAAAAAGGGTAATCCGTTGACTTAATTTTTCAACGCGCAGATCCTTCATTTCTTCCTGATAAAGCTCATCAGGATCCTGGTCGTCCCCATTGAACTGAAATTCAGGTGAATTTTCTTCCTTCATAGTTGTCTATTCCCATTCAATTGTGCTGGGTGGTTTTGAACTGATATCGTAGACCACCCGGTTAACACCATCAACCTCATTGATAATGCGATTTGAAATTCTGCCTAATAACGCATGTGGCAACTTGGCCCAATCCGCCGTCATGGCATCTTTGCTTTTCACCGCACGAATTGCAACGATGTTCTCATAGGTTCGTTTGTCGCCCATAACTCCCACACTTTTTATCGGCAGCAAAACAGCAAAGGATTGCCAAAGTTTTTTATAATATCCGGCATTTTTAATCTCTTCAAGCAGAAGATTATCCACGTTGCGCAATATATCAAGACGTTTTGGGGTGATTTCTCCGATTATTCGGATTGCCAGGCCGGGTCCTGGAAAAGGTTGACGCCAAATCAGATCATGAGGCAACTCCAGCGCTTTGCCCAATAAACGAACTTCATCTTTAAAGAGGTATTTTAGGGGTTCGATCAGTTTTAATTTCATTTTTTTTGGCAGCCCACCAACATTGTGGTGGGATTTGATGACGGATGTGGGGCCCCCAAATGCCGATACCGATTCGATAACATCGGGATATAGAGTTCCTTGAGCTAAATAATCAGCATCTTTTATCTTGCGCGCTTCAGCTTCAAATACCTGCATAAACACCCGGCCAATAATTTTACGTTTTTTTTCCGGATCGGTTACCTTTGCCAAGGCCTTTAGAAATCGTGTTTTGGCGTTTACAAACCGGATATTGATGTTTAAATGTTGCTTTAGCGTTACTTTGAGTTTATCGGCTTCGTCCATGCGCAACAGGCCGTTGTCAACGAAAATACAGGTCAGTTTTTTCCCAATACCCTTATGGATTAAAACTGCGGTAACAGATGAATCAACGCCTCCGCTTAAACCCAGGATAACTCTCTTATCACCGACTTTATCTCGAATCGTTTCTATCGATTGCTTGGCGAACGATTTCATGGTCCACGAACGCTTGCAACCGCAAATGTTGAACAAAAAGTTACGCAGCATCTTTTTGCCCATGGGCGTATGCACGACTTCGGGATGATACTGAAATCCAAATAGGTTTTTTTTAGAATCAACTGCAGCAGCAATTTGAGTATTTGCAGTGGAGGCCGTTATTTTGAATCCCCTGGGCAGCTTCTGAATGGAATCGCCGTGACTCATCCAGCATGACGTTTTTTGGTGGACACCTTCAAAGAGTTTGTCTTGTATTTTTATTGTAAGTTCGGCAAATCCGTATTCACGTTTGGCGGTATGTTTAACGGATCCGCCAAGAGCCGCAACCATAAACTGCATTCCGTAACAGATACCCAGCACCGGAATACCTAACGTGAAGATATCTTTATCAATTTTGGGACTGTTGGTTTCATATATGCTCGCCGGTCCACCAGACAATATGATGCCTTCCGGCTGCATCAATTTGATTGCATCCAGCCCAATGACAGGGGGTTCTATCTGGCAGTAGACATGGTTTTCTCGGACCCTACGGGCGATAAGCTGATTGTATTGGGATCCAAAATCAATAATCAGAATCATGGCTTACCTTTTATTGATATTAACCTCTGTGGTAACCGGATCGTCCGGGTTAGGAAACGCGTTGCGAAAACAGGCTGAATATGTTAGAGACGGCTTCAAAAGTCAACCCGAAAATTACATAAATCATCAGGTAGTTACAATAGCATTTGAACGTTTGATGCCTAAAATAATTATTCAACTATATGAAGTGCAAACCCCCAGTGAAGCTGAAGCAATGATCGAGCTTGGAATCGACCATATCGGCAGTGTGATCCTTTCCGAATCCGAATGGAAAATTCCCAAGATTTGGGAAACCGTCCAAACGGTGCGGTCTTCAGGATCGAAGAGCTGTCTGATTCCCCTGTTTCAAACGCTGGATGTTATCTTGCGGACGATTGATTACTATCAGCCGGATATTATCCATTTTTGTGATGCATTGACCCATCAAACAAATTTTTGGAATTTTTGTCAGCGATTGATTGAGTTGCAGGAAGATGTTAAAAAAAGATTTCCGAACCTATTAATTATGCGTTCGATTCCAATTGTTGAGTCCGGTATGCGGAATTCGGTACCCACCCTTGACTTCGCACGAAAATTCGAACCGAGCAGCGATTTTTTTCTTACGGATACGTTGTTGGTGAAAAATTCAGGAAGCGACGACCATCAACCTGTCTCTGGATTTATAGGAATTACCGGCCAGATTTGCAGTTGGGAAATAGCCCGACAATTGGTCGAATCAAGCCGGATTCCGGTCATACTGGCCGGAGGGATATCACCATACAATGTCGTGGACGGCCTAATGCGGGTTAAA
>JASFJP010000588.1:0-3349 GCA_050121225.1 Desulfobacterales bacterium | reverse complement strand
CACGGCTAGAGTTTGATGGTCTATCGCGTTTGCTGAGGGGAATTCGATGCAGAAAAATCTAATTTTTTATGATGTGAGATCCCTTCACCTGGACCAGATTCTTCAGGTGATGAAGACCACGTTCACACTCATCCTCGGTGCCGTTATTGTTGCCATAGGCTTTAGCCTTTTTCAAGTGCCCTTCAATCTGGCGGCTGGTGGCATCACTGGGGTAACCATCATCGTTCGGGACTTTTTTGATCTTCCAAGCGGTGTTTTATATCTGATTCTAAATTTGCCCCTGATGACTATTGGCTACCGATCTCTTGGGCAGTGGCAATTTCTGATCCGCACAATCCTTTCGGTGCTCGTTTTTTCCGTCGCTACGGACATTTTATCTTACACCATGCCGAGAATTTTAGCTAATTTTCCCATGACTTCCGACATGCTGCTGAGCTCTATATATGCCGGCCTGATCACTGGCATTGGCAGCGGTTTGATTTACCGCGCAGGCGGTACCATTGGAGGCACCAGCGTCATTACTAGGATTATCCAACGGAAGACCGGCATCCCGCTCAGTCAGCTCTACCTGATCGTCGATGGAACCATCATACTGTTAGCAGTATTTACCTTCGGCTGGGAGATCGCTTTGCATGCCATACTGGTGTTAATGATCGGAGGAATTGCATCGGATTTCGCCCTGGAAGGTCCCAGCGTTGTTCGGACTGCCAGTATTGTCACCGATCAACCACGGGAACTGGCCGATGAATTGATGGGCCGGCTTCATCGCGGTGTGAGTATCTGGGAAATCACCGGTGGCTACACGGGTCAAAAACGGAGTATGGTGTTTTGTACCGTGAACCGGGCTCAAATCTTCGAACTCAAACAGGTTGTCAGCGATGTGAACCCGGATGCGTTCGTGGTAATTGGCAATGCCCAACAAGCACTGGGTACTGGTTTTCAGCATGTCAAACGTCGGAAAGCAATTTAGCTATCAATTATGAATAAAAAACCTGCAAGACCGCCTGTTCGAATTGTGGTTAAATATTTTGTTCTGCAATTGCCAGGTCAAGTAGCCTTTATTTTGATTCTCCTTTTTGTTCGGCAGTGGTTGGAGGCGCCGGCTTATCTCATGTGGGGGCTACTAGGCTTATGGGTGGGCAAGGATATTTTTTTATTTCCCTTTCTCTGGCGTTTTTACGACCCGAATCAGTACCCCAACAGATTTCGAATGGTCGGCCGCAAGGGGTTCACTTTGACCTGTTTGAATCCTGACGGTTATGTTCAAGTGCAAGGAGAACGCTGGCAGGCTGGTATTTATGAAGAGCAAGCCTCTATTGAGCGGGGCGAAGCGATCTGTGTAGAAGCCATAAGCGGTCTCAAATTGACGGTGAGACCATGCACCGAAGCTTAGCCAATATGATTTAAAGGGTGCGGTACAGCAAACAAATATCCCAACAGTGGTCCCGGCAATAGGCTAACCCACGATTCAGCTGTCAAAGAAGCAGCTGCAGCGCGCAATCCCGGAAATTAATACCGGAAAGATTTTGGCTTATTCATTAAACTGATTTTCAATTTTAGGTTTCCTGAGATATACATGGTTAAAGCCCGTTAACTGTCTGCCAGGGTGCTCCAGGTGTACCAATCTTCTAACTCAGCATCTTTCATTTCATCCCAAAATTGACAATCCACCAAGTCCATTATGTCCTCAATTAACATTGCCACGAGCTCGTCCCTTTCTTCACTAAAGACCGGGTTCTCTCCCCGTACATCCATTTGGTATCTGTAGTAAGGTATCTCGGGCTCACAACCGGCCTCCATCATTTCCAGCTGATCTTCAGATAAATCAAGCAGGCTCTGCAACTCATCTTCTTCGTCCATATTAGCTATCTGATTGAATTCGTCTAAGGAAATTTCAAACGGTCCATCGATGGGGAAGGCATCAATTTCAAGACGATAGCCACCCTGACTTGAAATTACACGAAGGATATTATCGAATTGAACATCGCCTTCCTGAATCAGCTTGGATTCTTCGATTGATCTAAGTTCCTCAATCATCTGCTTTTTGTCCACCGACATGCTGGAGATACCTCCGCCGATCGCTTGGGTTAATTATTTGAAAGTATATTTTGAATACTGTGTACGCTAATAATATTTATAGCGAAGATCAAGAAAGATTAGCAACCTTTGAATTTACGGTTGGGCGGAGGGACATACCCTTAATTGGAGTCAATTTTAGGATTGCCAAATGAAATGTACAATAATTTCAGCGGGTTTTCAAAGATTCGATGCAGGCAATGTAAACAAATTCAGCCGCTATAAAAGTTTACATTTGTCATACCTAATCTGCAATTCAGATCGAAAATGGCTGGCCCCAATATGTTGTATATTTTCAAATTTGACACAAACTCATATTTACAATATTTAAATTTCACCACTTAACGCCACTTCAACATCGTTCAGACTGCATAACCATCATGGGAGCGCACAAAAATGCAATGCCCGGAATGCCAGTTTGATAATGCCGATGGCATGAATTTCTGCGGAAAGTGCGGTACAAAATTAGAACGATTGTGTCCGCAGTGCAATTTCGGAAATCCAAGTGAATATACATTTTGCGGAGAATGTGGCTATAAGCTATCCCGTCCCTCCGAAACCCTGCCTAAAGACCTCTCTTTTGACGATAAAATCACTAAAATCCAAAAATACCTTCCTTCACAACAAAATCAATCAGTCCATAGAAAAAGTTTACAAAAACAATCTTCACGAGCATTATGCTGTTTTAGCAGGGCTTTTTGTCAGCGGTGACAATTTTGAGAATGGAGCAAAATATTGCCGTTTGGCTGCTAAAAAGGCTAAAAAGTCTGTATCCCTTAATGACACAATTGCATATGGAGAAAAACAAGTAACCTGTCTGGAGAAATTACCGAAGACAGAGAGCTTGGAAAAGAATATTATCGATGCAAGGACAGGGCCTCGGACAATGGTTTAGGTTTTACAACGCTGAGCGCTCGCGTCAGGCTCTTGACAATCTGACCCCGGATGAGGTTTACTTCGATCTCATCCGTTTTCCGAGGCTGCCTGAAGCCTTGTTCTCAATAAGCACGGCTCAGAGTTTAGCTCTATGCTCAGGTTGTCCAAACCGTTGGGTCCACCGCCTTTTGTTTTTTATATTTCATCTGTGAGAAATATTTCACACTAAATTGGCTAAAACTTTTCCTAATCTGTGATATCGGTTCTCAAAACATTTTCTCTAATAAACTGAAATAATGTGATAAATTCATTAAACCAATTTCTGGCACTTTTCTTGCTGGTATTGCTTTTCATGGGAGGAAGAGCATGGATAGCTTAGATATTATGGGCGTGATTT
>JASFJP010000587.1:0-3353 GCA_050121225.1 Desulfobacterales bacterium | reverse complement strand
ATCGATCTGTTGTTAACCAACGGTGATAATCAGCGCTGTTATATCGAAATTAAGAACTGCACTCTGGTTAATGACGGTGTTGCACTGTTTCCCGATGCGGTCACATCGAGAGGGCTCAAACACCTTACCGAACTTGAGGCTTTAGTTGATGCCGGATACCGAGGTGTTATGTTCTATTTTATCCAAAGAACGGATGCCACGGTCTTCAGACCTGCCGACCATATTGATTCCGACTACGGAGCAGCGCTGCGCCATGGCGCCAAACACGGGATTGAAATTCTGGCCTATGATGTCGACCTTGACTTGAAAGGCATTGCATTAAACCGTCGGCTCCCATTTGAATTGTAATACTCGTATGAGACTCTGCAGGTCGATGTCTCCATTGAGATCGAATCTTCGGCATCGATAGCTGGATTAATTTTAAAAAGCGAACCGCAGAACCGCAGAAAATTGAATAACGAATTTCGAAGGATGGAATCGCTGCGCTCATCCTTTTTTTAAAATTGACAGAATACATTCCTTCGTGATTCGACATTCATTATTCGATATTCGCTTTTTCAAGGTTTCTTTTTCGATTTGACCGGCCGTTTTTTTGGCGGGCGGCGGGGCTGAACCCGGTTTCGATCATTTATACCCTATTTCTAACAAATTCATATTTATGTCGGATTCTTCGCTTGAAACATTGATGTGCCATCGTGATAACCTGGAGCATGTTCTGGATAATCTCAAGGAGGGGATTATCGCCCATGACATGAATCGGCGTATCTTTTTTTTCAACCAGGAAGCGGAGCGCATTACCGGCTACCTCAGAGAAGACGTGCTGGGGGAAGACTGCCACGACGCTTTCGGTAGCCCGATTTGTGGAGCGCGATGTGTCTTTTGTGATGATGAAGCGGATCTGGCCGATAAAACTGAATATACCATTAATATCACCACCAAAAGCGGCGAAGCACGGCGTATTGAAATGACCGTGACCAGTATGAAGGACGACGATGGGCAGCATGTCGGAGTTTTGACGTCTTTCACAGATGTCACCGATTTTTTCAGCTTACAATTGAGAACCGGCGAATTGGCAAGTTTTGGTAACATCATCGGCCAGGACAGTAAAATTCTCAATATTTTTAAACAAATTCGTGATGTTGCCGCCTATGACTATCCAATTCACATTTCCGGTGAAACCGGGACCGGTAAAGAACTGGTTGCCAATGCCATTCATAATGAAAGTTCGCGATCCGGAGCTCCTTTTGTCCCCATTAATTGCGGAGCTCTTCCCGAAGGCCTCATTGAAACCGAGCTCTTCGGTCATGTAAAAGGGGCCTTTTCCGGTGCTATTCGAGACAAAAAAGGACGATTTGAATTAGCCGACGGGGGAACGATTTTTCTCGACGAAGTAACTGAGCTTTCCAACAATATGCAGGCGAAGCTTTTACGATTTCTGCAAGAAGGCAAATTTGAGCGGGTTGGCGGTGAGCTGACAGATTCGGTGAATGTGAGGGTGATCAGCGCCACCAATCGAAATCTCAAGGCAGAGGTGAAACAAGGGAAGTTTCGGGATGACCTCTATTACCGTTTGAATGTTATACCCATCCTTCTGCCACCGCTGCGCGAACGCAAACTTGATATACCCTTGCTAATGGATCATTTTTTGCGCGAGGCCGGTGAGCGTTACGGAAAGGAGCCTCTCAAGGTTTCCAGAAAGGCGATATCGTTGATGATGGATTACAACTGGCCGGGGAATGTGCGGGAGTTACAGAACGCGATACAATTCGCGTTTGTCAAATGCAATGGCAAAACAGTATCCCCCGAAGATTTACCGCTGGAGCTTCAGGAAATTGAAAATACGTGCGTCCGCAGGGGGCCTTCTAAAAAATTAGATATTGATGGCGTCAGATCAGCTCTCGTCAAAACCGGAGGAAACAAAGTCAAAGCGGCCAAATTGCTTGGTGTGGGCAGGGCGACGCTGTATCGGTTTTTGGGAGATCATCCGGAATTGCAGGATGCCGTCAAATTTTTTTAGATAGTTTGAAACAAACCACGATTTTACAGGTTTAAACGTGGGCACAGATTTGCTCAGATCCCTGTAAACAAGTAGCCGGAAATTTTAGGATAAAGGAGGTATAGATGCTGTCGCTGGAAGAATTGAAGAAAGAAACCGATTTGATTAATGAAATCAGCTGGGATTTAGGTCCTGAAGAAGCCGTTAAACTTTATCTGGAGTGGGGCAACACGGATTGGGGCAGCGGTAAATATACAATTCGATCTAAAAGTGATTATTCCACTTATTTTGTGGTAAACTGCTGGCGCAAACCCTATTATATCTATTTAATCCGGCGTAATTCCGAGGAAGCGGTGGAACTGGCTCAATTTGAGCTTCCAGAGCAGTTTGAAAAAGATGTCTGTGAGCTGAAAGGCGTATACGCCCTTGAAGAGGATGTAAAGGCTTGGTTGATGAAGGAATTGGGAGTGTAGATAATTGCTTAAGTCTCGTACGCCGTTTTGTGCCGATTCCATCTTTGGCAACGCGTTGATTGAAAATAGAGGTGTGGAATGGGAAAATTATGTCTTTTTTCCCCCGCCTTTATTGCAGGATTTCACGTCTTATCGCTCTAAGGCCACAATGATCAATGCTTCAACGCAATTTTTAAATTTTATAGATCCAATAGATACCTGAATTTTTGAGCAACAATCATCGTGCCAAGTCAATTGCGTTAACTTGATCTCGAACTTAATTGAGGATTCTTGACGTGCAAAATTCAGGTACTAAACGTGTTCAATTTCAGTGTAGTTCGAGATCTCCGTGTTTGTGGTGCAAAGATCATCGATGGAGAGTTTATGAACATCGTCATTGCCCGTTAACCGGGCGAAATCTTTTAGCTCCGAAGTTGAGACATATAAATAATTTCGTAACCCTTTGGCAGATTTTTCGATATCCAGCCGAGACCTCAGACTTGGATCCTGAGTGGTGATACCGGTTGGACATCGACCTGTTCCGCATATCCGATACTGCCGGCAACCGATAGCGATTAACGCTGATGTGCCAAGCGCCACAGCATCGGCTCCCAGAGCCAATGCTTTAGCAAAATCGGATGACACTCTCAGACCGCCCGTGATAACCAGCGAAACCTGATCTGCACCCCGGTCGTTGAGGAACTTTTTTGCACGGTACAGGGCAAACATGGTGGGCACCGAAGCCGAGGCTTTGACATATTTGGGAGACGCACCGGTCGCTCCTGCCCGACCGTCAATGGTGATGAAATCCGGTTCGGCATACAAGGCGACTTCCAGGTCCGCTTCGATATGGCCGGCCGCAAATTTAATGCCGATCGGTTTGCCTTCCGAAGCATCTCGTAGCC
>JASFJP010000586.1:0-3361 GCA_050121225.1 Desulfobacterales bacterium | reverse complement strand
GTCCGACAAGCCACAACCGATGTGATCCGGGACGATAATTCGAAAATTAGGAGATAAGGCAGTGATTAACTTGCGGAAATAAAACGACCAGGTCGGATTTCCATGGACCATGACGATTGGATCGCCTTGCCCCTGATCGATGTAGTGATAGTTGAAACCGTTCAGAAGCCGATAATTAGAAGTGAAGCAATACAGGTGTCGAAAACTGGAAATGTCTACCGGATGATATTTTCCGGCCGCAGTCTTATGCTTTCTGATTTCTGGACTGTGCTCTCTATCCTTTGGCATTGCCTTACCACTCTATCCCAAACATCAAACAATTGAGACCGCTTCCGATTCCTAAAAAACCGACGAAATCTCCCGGCAGAAGAAACCCCCGTTCGGCTGCGATGGCTACTGTGATCGGAAGTGATACAGTTCCAATATTTCCTAAATATTTAAATGTCGTGAAGTCTTTTGATTCGGGAATTCCAATTGAATCCAAAATGTTGCGCTGATGGGTTGCGCCGACCTGATGACAGATGATTTTATCCGGTTTGTCATCTGACCAGGAGAGTTCGTTGCGGAATGCTTTAAAGGTTTCAATGCCCAGGATCACGCCGTTTTGAAGAACTGCGACCGAGTCGGTTTCCATGATATGTAAACCGCTGGCCGGAATGCCGGTATCCGGACCCCATACGCATAATTTATGGTATGCCGTGGCATTCCTGGCCATACCACCTAAAATTCGATGTCCGGATGGTGAATGGGACTGATCCGTCAATAATAACGCAACTGCACCCGATCCTCCCGTCAAGGTAGCAACCGTTTTTTTGAATACATCCATATTTTTAGTTTTAAGCAGCCGCTCGATGGTTATATCAATAATTTGACGGGCAGACTCGCAAGACACGATCAAGCCGGATTTTATCTGGCCCAGTTCGATAGCATTGGCGACCTGCACCATTCCGTTCAAGATCCCCAGGCAGGCATTTGAAACATCATATATCTGAGCTTGCGGTCCAATACCCAGACCATCGGCCACCGCGCAGGCGGTTGCCGGTTCCAAATTATCCCGGCAAACACCACCATAAATTAGCATGCCGATATCATCCGCAGCAATATCTGATGCCTGCAGGGCCTTTTGTCCGGCTATTATGGCGCCCTCGTGCATTTTAAAATCTTTGTCCCACAATCTGCGCTCGCGAATACCGGTAATGGCTTCTAATTGGCCTTTCTGAAAATGTAGTGCTTTATAAACCGGTTCCAGCCGCTTTTCGAGATCTTCGGACGTAACGACATTGGGCGGTAGTTCGTATCCAAATGCGTCGATGCTGACTTTGGAATATATCATCTTACGGGCTCCAATTTAATACCATAATTTTTCATTTTATATATATACAATCCGTCAACCTGCAATAAACCGTCAGCCAGTATACATGGATATGGATTATTTTGAATTTTCGTGATCACTGCTTCGACGGTAATCAGATCGTTTTCGGGTGTGATTTGTCCTCGATAAGTCCAAGAGTGTGTTGTTCCCGTCAGCAGCTCGAAACGATGACTTTGTTTTAGATTCGCCCAGCGTTCGCGTGCGATATATTTTAACAACTGAATAAGTGATTCGATTCCAAGTGAACCCGGGCAAACCGGATCCTGATAAAAATGAGCTTTAAAAAACCAATCGTTGGGGTCGACGGTTTTTGTACCGCGAATAAATCCCAGTCCATGGGGTCCTCCATCAGGTAAGAAAACGTCGATTCGATCGATCATGCGGATCGCTTTTGCCGGTAGCGCTAAGGCAGATGCAAAATCCATTGCCGGATCCTCTGGCCAACGAGGTGAATGGTCTTTGAATTTGTGAGAGCGGCTATGTTTTAACTCCTCGCTTTGGTGTGTGCAGGCATCCTTGTTTGCATCACGGATACCTTCCTGATGCGCAAGAGCATCGCGAGTGAAGAATCCAAAATAGGTTTTTCCAGCATATATTGTCTTATGCTGCTGTTGAACTTCGAAGTCGAAATGTTCGATGATCATGTCGGCGGCATCGGAAAATCGGCTTAATCGGGCCTTGGTCGTCAACTTGCCGGCCTCAGGCAACACTACTTCAAAGAGTGTGGCATCCCCGCCAAGGTTTCTGAATCTGAGGTCGTTTTGACTTCTCAGGGCTGATCCCATATACGCCGCCAGCCATCCGCAGGGCTGGAGTGCAATTTCAAGCATGATACTGATCGGTAAAACGGGTGTGCGTTCTGCTCGAAAAAACCAGGCATCGGCATCCACAGTAAATTCAGCTTCAATCCAACCATCAGGTGTTAACACCCAGGGCTCTGGTTCGATCTTGGCTATACGGTCGATGAAAAGATAAGGAGGCCGTGGTAAGCGTGCAATAAATCGTTCCTGATCGAAGGCTTTATACTCGGCACCAAAGGCTTTCGAAGGACGACCTTCTGCGAATTCCAGGAGGTGGTCGTGATCAAATCCTGCAGATTTGTGCAATTCCCCTTGTCCTGGAGATTGCTGAGATTCCTTGTTTTTCCAAAAGGAAACGATCTCATCGCCGGTAATACCGTACATTTGCAGTGACATGTTTCGAAAGCATACAATTCGATGATCATCGGCATACATGTGAGCATCGGCGATTGCGTAGGGTTCGGGCTTGTAACCCATTTCTTTGATTTCAATTTCGTAAATGACCTTTTGCGTTTGCGGTGTCACAGGTCCCCGGCATCTCAATGTGCTCTCCACGCCCATGACCGGCCCATAAAAAACGTCCAACCTTTCCGTCACCCAACCCAAACGCTGCAGAAAAACTCTCAGTGTGTGGGCGCAGCATTCATACATCAATGTTCCCGGCATGACCATGTCATCCACGAAATGACACGTTAGAAACCAATCGTCGGGATGAATATCCGCCTCTGCCTGAATCAGACCCAACCCGAACCGTCCTCCAGCAGGGGCGAATTTAACGATGCGATCGATCAATTTCATCCGTCCGCCTGGAAGCTTTAGAGAATCGGGCAAGGAAATACCTTTGAAAGTTTCGCCGAAACCTATTTCTAAGTTTCCGGTTCTGAGAGCCTCCAAGGAGGCATCGTCGTAAGTTTCGTTGTGCAATGGGACAAGATCCTTCCAGTCTGAAGGCCTTTTCCCGGGGATCTGCTGCAGATCCTCTTGGGATAAGATAATACCACCGGATTTTCTAACCTCTTCCTCTGTGAAAAATCCAGCGCAGCCATTGGTCATGGTAATGAGCGGGGTGTCACCGATAAATCCATCAAAATGAAATAAAAAGAGATAGGTGTCTCCCTGACGCATGAACTTTTCTATTTCGATTTCATAACGAATCGTCTCATTCGGTCGAGGCAGTTCCCGATGAAAT
>JASFJP010000585.1:0-3363 GCA_050121225.1 Desulfobacterales bacterium | reverse complement strand
GGAATCGCTGCCAAGAGGTACGGGTATCTAGAAGAGCTGCCTCCAGGGGTTCTTGCGGTATGGCGTTTAAGCTTGCTAAAAAAACCAGAAAAGCAAAAGGTGTCCACTGCCAGGTGTGAATTATGATAACGGATATCAGGGCCCATGTGGGATCAACCAGCCAGGGCTTCGATCCAAAGCCTAACAAAATCGAGACGTAGTCAAGAATGCCGTATTCAGGAGTCAGAATTAGTGTTCGCCAGGCGAGGCCTACGACCACCGGTGCTAAGATCATCGGCAGGAGAACGCTGACTCGCAATAAACCCTGCCCCCGGAATCCACGAAAAAAGGCCATGGCCAATCCCAACCCCACGAAAACTTGCAAAACGACAGTAATGACTGTGTAAATTACCGTCAGTCGGATTGAATACCAAAAGCGCCCGTCTTTCATCATTTCAAGATAATTTTCGAATCCGATCCAGCCATTATCTAGAGGATAGGTTAAATCTATCCGAAAACAGCTCATCACCAACAATGATCCGAGGGGAACGGTTGTGACCAGGATAAGAAAGATCATTCCTGGTGAAATCATTGCATAGCCAAAACGTTCCCATTGCTTTTGATACCCTGGTTTCTTTGGGTTGACTGCCATAGACATATCGATCGCCTTACTTTTTTTGGGTTTTGAGGGGAAAACCGAATACTGGTTTTCCCCGAAAGAAACCCAGAGCTAGGATCTTTTCATAACTTTCGCAATTTCGGCATTGGCTTCATCCAATGCCTGTTTTGGAGATTTTTGTTTAACCAGCGCCGCCTGGATGGCCACTGCCATAGCTTCTCCAATTTTCGGCCATTGCGGAACCCGCGGTCGCCAATCAGAATCGGTGTCCTCTTTCATGGCTGTCAATACGACATCCGCGTAGTCAGGGGTGAAATCGATTACTTTCCGATATTCGGGGTCACTCCAAATGGAGATACGATTGACGCCGGTACGTACGACTGCATCCGGATTTTCTTTGTAAACGGCAGAGGAAAACTGTGTTGGCCGGGATGCGAGCCATTGAATGTAAAGCCATGTGGCAGTCTTCTTTTTCTCAGGCAGCATGGCATTAATCGGCATGGTCCAGTTCCAGATGCTGGAAACCCGTCGACCGGAAGGGCCTTTTGGCCAACGCTGGTAACCTGTTTTACCAGCCATTTTCGATTTTTTGGGATTTTCAATAATGGATGCCGTAGAATTCGAATCAATGAACTGAGCAATGCTGCGACCAGCAAACGCCTCCATTATTTCCGGCCAATTCCAGTTTTCGACTCCAGGAGGCCCATAGCTTTGGAGAAGCTCACAATAATATTCCAATGATTTTACACCGGCTTCGCTGTTTACCAATGGCTTGCCGTTTGCATCAAACCATTTTCCTCCCCATGCCAGGAAAAGAGACGGCCAAATATACATGTTTTGCCCTGCACCACGGAAACCACGAATTGCAGCCCCTGCTATTTTGCCGTCGACTTTATTCAGTACTTTGGCGGTTTCTTTGAATTCCGCTAATGTTTCAGGTGGCTTAAGACTTTTTTGCTCATAGAGTTCGCGGTTGTAAACATGAATAGTTGCTTCGCCTTCTGCGGGCATACCATATAATTTCCCTTTTACTGAATCTGCAGCCCTCCACAATGGAATAATATCATCCACATCAAACCATGCTTTGTCGGTCAATTTCGGATCGTTGAGGTAATTATCCAACGGATCTACCCATTTGTTGGCTTCATAGAGCGATAGATACATAGGATCCGCTGTGTGGCTGGCGTAGTTCCCTGATTTAGCGCCAAAATCTAAAACTGCTTTTTCCCTCATCTCACGTGGAGGAATAATATCAAAGTCAACCTTAACGCCAGATAACTCTTCGAATTGCGGAGTAATAGCACGGAATTTGTTAAAATAGTGCGCAGGTGTTACGAGCACTTTAATGCGAGCGCCCTCAACCTGCCTCCAATTGATTTTTGCCTTAAGGTAGGCCGCATGTTTATCCTCCGAAAAGGCTCGCCTTACAAACGCAGGTGCGACCCCTGATGCGAATACAAGCCCGCCGACCTTCACACTTTTATCCAAAAATTCTCTCCGAGTTAATTTTGACATGGAGTACCTCCTTTCAAATTGTTCCGGTGAGTTGCCGGATTTGTTAATATGATGGGTTCCGTCAATGAGATAACTATTGCCTTCAATGCTAAAAACCCACAGATTAAATACCTCCGTCTTGTGAGAAGCCACGGAAATGGCGGTGATGTAACCGCTTTCATTTACTTTAGTTAAAGTGCAAATGTCAAGCAAAACTCAACTAGACGTACGAATTCGCCATGTCTTTCTATTCTTTCCCAGATATAGAAAAGAATCTACTCATAAGACATAATATCAGTTGATGAAACAAAATTACTTTGATGAAAGCGTTTTCATTTTGGTAAGGTTTAGGATGATCAATAAGAGGGGCAATGGTTTTAATTCACCGCGCTTTTAACAGTTGAGAGACCGCTCAGTAGATGAATTTGAAAAGCAGAGAAAGTAAAAAAATGCATATACAGTTATCCTTAAGGCGCAAGCGAGTCACACTGGCTTTGAGGGTAACCAGAAAAGCACAAACTTCAGGCATTGGATTGCACTCAAAAAGGAACAATGTGGGCAGGTTCGATAATTTACAAACAAATTATATTTCAGTGGAAAAATCAGAGATGCTGCAAGTTGCTATCGCCAAAACCTGAAATTTCGCCAAATGTTACTATAATTCTCTAGTAGGTGTGCTCAGCTTCAAACCGATGTTGTGGACAAATCTGAATTTTCGGCGGTCCGGTCCGTTTCTACGATCAATCCCAGATCTCTTATCTGGCGAAAAATCTAAAGTATAAATTTCTCTTCTATCGGTTCCGGATCGTGTCCCCCCGCCGTCATCAACGATTTCCTTTAGTTTTACCATGCTCTTGAATTTTACGCCAAACCCGGAACGACCAGAATGTACCACTTCGCATTTAAGCATGATGCCCTTATCAATATTGGTAATTGCGGGGACAAGTTTAATCGCTTGGCCGGCAGGGCATTTATATTTGGTTCGAATAAACGCACCACCGTGGCTTAGATTATATATATAGCCCTCCCGAACTTGTTTCTTTAAATAAAAATATACCGGCTTGTAAACAGTCTTTCTGGAATATTCCCTCAACTCCAAATCTTTAACTTGCCTCTGCGGGGCGACAGATTCAGAAATATCTGTTGCACCATACCCATATTTAAAGAACGAACTCGCTAATTTTTTTCCCCATACTATTTTCGCTGTATAGTGACCGAAGGTATTAATGGATGAATCGTCTAACGTGTCCTCTATGTCAAGGCTAATTTTA
>JASFJP010000584.1:0-3364 GCA_050121225.1 Desulfobacterales bacterium | reverse complement strand
ATTTCATGTTCTTGTCGGCGTAATGTGCGAATCATATCCTTAACCAGATTCCGCTGCGATGCTGAAAAATTTGTAAAATACTCTCTGGCTTCGGCAACCATCTTACTTAATTCTTCGATGGGATCCATGACGGCATCGACCAGCAGCATGAAATCCTTTTCTAATAATTCCGGGATTCCGGGAGTCTTTCTAAAGGAGATCCAGTCCAGCGCCTCTTCCACGGCATCCAGTACTTTGTCTTGTTCTCTCAAATATCTAAACAACTGAAACTTATCGACCATCAGCAGCGTGCCTTTAGGAATATGGCCGCGGATACGTCGCTTGATGGCGTCGGCCTCACTTTCCAACTTATCGATATCCTTTCTGAAATGTTCAAAATCATCGCATCTATCTTCGATGATGCATTCCATGGCCTGTTGAAAAACCCCCGAGCATTCTTTTATTTTCTCGGCATGTTCCTGGATGCCCTCGAAGGGTGACGTGACGAAGATTGAGATAAATGGTATCCGCATAACGAGCTCCTTTAAATGAAGAGTTGCAGTATCTTAAAAAGAACAATGCTTGTTAGCGCTGATGCAGGAACGGTCAGAACCCAGTAAACAATGATTTGAATAATTATTTTGAAATTGACAGCTTCAACACCTCGTGCAAGTCCAACACCCAGAACACCGCCCACTGCCGCATGAGTGCTTGAAACCGGCAGCCCCAATTTGGATGCCACCAGCACGGTTGTTGCCGCGGCAAAATCGACTGAAAATCCACGGGTGTTGGTGAGGGTGGTAATTTTCCTGCCGATGGTGTCCATTACCCGGTAACCCGCCATGGAGATACCACAGGCGATGCCCACACCTCCGAACAGCAACAGAAAAATCGGTACGGGAACCTTTGCACCAATGCTGCCGGTTTTGACAAGAAAATAGATGACTGCTAGAGGACCGATGGCATTGGCCACATCATTGGCACCCTGTGCCAGGGCAACATAGCAGGAAGTTCCGATCTGAATTCTGCGAAAAATGTCTTCTTCACCACCGGATGCTCTTTTTTTTACGAATCGGCTTAATAGGTTCATCCCAGAGAATCCTAAAGTGATAGCCAAAATGAGGGCAATAAACAGCGCCATCGGGGTTCCGATAGCTAATTTTTTGCCCAGGGGTGTCTTAAATAGAAAAGACAATATAATTACAAAAAATGCCAGACCGATAAAAAAGGGTGATGCTTTTAAAGCCGATGTGTAAGGGTCTTTTTTTGATATAATAACCTTGATAATTACCTTGAATATAAAAAAGCCGATGGCCATGCTGAATACTGGAGAAATTACCCAGCTAAAAACAACGGCCCCAAGTTTTCCCCAATTAATTACGGAGAATCCGCCGGCCATGATACCAAAACCAATCATGGCGCCGACAATGGAGTGGGTCGTCGAGACTGGAAGCGATCTCCAAGTAGCGAAAGAGACCCACAGAGCTGCGGCCAGCAGGGCGGAAAGGGCTCCAATGAGGGCCAAATGTGGATCGGCGAGGATGTCTGTTGAGACGATCCCCTTTCTAATTGTATTTGTAACATGCGAACCGATAAAAGTGGCCCCGACCACATTTAAAATGCCTGCAATGAGTATTGCCTGTCGGATTGTAATCGCCTTGGCACCAACAGCAGACGCCATTGAATTGGCCACATCATTGGCGCCGATATTCCATGCCATGTAAAATCCAAAAATGTAGGCTATGATGAGGATATAAAATTCAGATTCCATTCTTTATCCGAGCAGATATAGATGCAAATGACGAGTCGCGGTAACCCAATTTTCAAATTCCGTACATCCACAGGTTGGCAAGGAATTCAATTAGAGTTCAAAATTAGTATCAATTTTTCCAAATAACAGAAAAAGACATGGATTACAAAAAAAACTTCAATAAAAATAGACGATTGACGGCGGATAGCATCCGGATCGGTTTCCACCGATGTTTGGGCCGTGGCGACTCGTGATCTCTGAGGATAGGGACTGATGCAGTGGATTCCAATGATTGCAACATCGGCCTTCAGGTCGTTGAGTTGCGTGCATACCGGTAAGTCCGCGAAACTGTGGTCCGGCGAGGTAATACGATTCCAGTGTTCTGAGATAAGGTTTTACACGGTTAAGATTAGCGTTAAAAGCAGCAAAAAGGGTAATTTGGATTTATTCCAATCGCTTGATGCCGAGTTCAACTGTGTCTGAAATGGGGATCAGTGAATCGAAACCACTGATCTCAAAAATCTCTTTAACGTAATCAGCCAGAGAACAAAGAACCATTTTACCCTCCTTTTGCTTTAGCTCTTTAGCTGCCATCAGAAGAATCCGTAACCCGACACTGCTGAGATAGTCCAGCTCGCTGAAATCAAAGAGCATCCGGGAACAATCGCCTTTCAAAATTTTCCCGATGGTTTTTTCAGCGACGGGGGCCGTAGCCCCGTCTAATCGACCATTTATGGTGATAATCGTAATTTCGCCTTCTTTCGCATGATGAATATCCATTCTTTAAATCCTTAAGTTTCGATAAATTATGAAAAAAATAGCCCGAATTGATAAGGCTATTGCACTCAATTCGGACTTTCTGATAGCCTGTTGGATCAGCACAGTACGCATGAAATGAATTTTAGTTCAAACTCAGACTATAATTCTTTATTCATACTAAGCAAGTTATTGTCAACAATGTTTATTAGATACTATGTCTGGCAATTTAGCGGTTTCTGCTTACCTCAACTGTTTGTTGTGGCCTATCTAAAAGGTCTGAGGCTGATAATACTTCACAACCAGTTTGATCCACTTTCTTGATAAATAACATAGCGGTTGTCACAAATGGCTATAACCATGGGTGATCATACAAAAGTATCTGCGCCTGTTATTGATCTGGACCAAACCGAACATATTTATGACAACCGGTATAAAGAACCGCAAGCAGCCGTGCTTTCTTTTGGTCTGCGCATAAGGGCGTTGCCCCAGATTCTCCGATAATATCCAAGGGTCGGGATTCTTTACTTACTAAGAGTGCCCATAATCCCTCTTACAGCAGCCGGGATGTCAGCCGGTAATATGACAACCTTTGAGTTTTGTGAAGTTGACAGGTTTTTGACGGCTTCGATATACTTCTCACCAAGTAAATACATGACGGGCAACTCATTGTTCTCAATAGCAGCGGTAACTTTCTGTATGGCTCTTTGGCTCGCCTCCGCCAATACAACCTTTGCCTGAGCATCACGCTTTGAGGCTTCCAAACGGCCGTCTGCCTCTAAGATTGCGGCGGCTTTTTCTCCTTCGGCGCGCGTCACGGTTGCCCGGCGCTCCCTCTCTGCGGCGGCTTGTTCTTCCATGGCCTTCTGCATAGTTTCT
>JASFJP010000583.1:0-3379 GCA_050121225.1 Desulfobacterales bacterium | reverse complement strand
TCACTTTGGCTGAGAGGTTCTCCGCCAAATAACTGGCCTGTGGGTCGGATAGCGTGGCTAAATGCAGGGTTACGGCTCCGGAGAGATCAGCGTTTCCTCGTGCTCGAAGGGATAGATCCAACGATCCGTCGATTTTCCAGCCTTCGAGTAATCCGGCTTCAAGTTTGATCTTGTCTAGTACGTTTTTGAAAGAAACGCCGTTGGCTTCCAACCCGGCGTCGAGAGGTGCAAGTGACGCCAGAGAGACGGTGAACGGTCCCATACCGTCAATGAAAAGTATGGCCGATGCATTCGTTACATCCTGCGCACCCACATCCACGGTCCCCGAGCCTCGGAGGCTGACCTTATTGAGCGTCACTGCCGGCTTGCGCTGGAATCTCAGTCGTTCAATGAAAACCTCAGTTTCTTTTATATTGAGACGATCCGTATCTCCGCTGAATCGAACGCGACCGGCGCCGTCTTCGATGGAAATGTGGGAGGATTGAATTTTGAGATTCGTAAAGCCCACGTTTCCACTCAACTCGACCGCCTCATTGCGACCTCTGACTTCGACGATGTCCTGCAACGTTACTCCAATGGTCCCGAGTGGTAACATGTAGTCTGCCCGCACCGTATCCATACGGCAGTCGACCTGCCAAACCACGACGGGAACCCTCTGATCCATGATTATTTGAAATTGCCCTTCCAGTGCAACCCGGCCGGCAAGTGAGATTCCTTCATATCTCAGAACATCCTTTTTTTCCTGAAATGCCGCATGAGAGGTGACACTTTTTAACTCCGGGATTGTCACGGTGAACGCTCCAGCCAGCCCTTGTCCCACTTTTCCAGATAAGCTGATATCAAACGACAGGAGATCATCCGTTAAAACAGTCGCCTGAGCGGACAACGCATAAGGCTTGGTGGTGATGAGGCTGACCTGGAGTGGTTCAACCAGGAGCGGAAAAGGATGACACTGCTCATCGACCGACTGAATGCGGACGGTCGGGGCGTCCAATCGGCCCTCCTGCACCTTTACCGTGTGATTTTCATAAGAGAAAGGAATAGTGCCCACCACGGCGTTGGCCTGGAAATAGGACGACTTCAAGGAATTCATGGTAACGACGATGGTCCCTTTTAGGTTGCCTGTCGGGGTGACCACTCCGGTGAGCGAAAGATGGCCTCGCGTCTGCCACGGAGATTTAGACCCCGTCTTTCCCGATGCGGTCAGCACCGTTGATCCTGTTAAAATTCTATTTTTTCTTCTGTCTCGCTCATTGGGGGGTGTGATTGAACCCTTTAGATCCTTCATCTTGAAAAGGCCAGAGGGAGTAGCTACTACCAGCCGCTTAACTTCGATAGTAACCACTTGCAACTGAACCAGCAGATCAAGCAAAAAATCGAGATTGGGTGACCCGCCGTCTCTGTTTTCTACAAGTTCCAGGTGCGCGTCGACCCCGTGGATACTTAACAGCACGGGCGATATAAGTTGTTTTCGAAAAGGATTGCCCCAAACTCCGCTAAAAGACACAAGCTCCACCTTGCCCATCACTTCTCCGTCCGCTTTGGCTTGGAGAGAAATTCCGGTAACGGTGATGGAAGGTTTGATGATGGACACATCGATTGATTCAATAACCGCTTGATAGCCGGTTTTAGCCTTGATGACACGGGGGATAGACCAGCGCACGATCTGGGGCAGAAGTGAGAAGAATGCCGTCACTACCAACATCAGAGCGATCGTACATGCTAGGATTATTTTGGACTTTTTTGACATGGTATCGAAAGAGTCTGAGGCTTATCACGATGGATCGGTTTGAAAACATGCTCGCTCAGGGTCAGATTCGCTGCAAAAACGAACTGCGGGTCATGCCCGAGCCAACTGAATCGTATAAGATCAGTTTTGCATTTTTCAGCTGCTCGAGATTGCAGTTTACCTTAAAGTCCTGGACCACGTCAGCCTGCAAGGCTCCGCGTTTCAGATCATAGGGTAGACGCTGCATACACACCACCGAGCAGTTTCCGCGCACGTGAACATTGGTAACCATTTTGTTGGCGATTAAATCGGCAACGGTGGCCTTAATATCCGGCAGGTCTGTATCGAGGATCTGCGCCAGGGTCAGCGGGATCATGGCAAAGTTGGCTTGGTGCTCAATTAACAGATCGATGTCGTCTATTTTGATTCCATTCTGGGAAAACAGTTCATTTAAGAGGGCTTTCGCGCCGCGCGTGGCATATAAGAATACCCCTTTACCGTCCATATCGCCAAAGATGTCTCCATTATCGGGAAGAGCCTGGATATAATGAGCAAAACAGCCATGGGTCCGCGTGATGGCGTCTATGATTCCCTTTTTGGGGCGTTGAAAGGTAAAGTTTCGGCCTTGATGCAGGGTGATCGTTCCGCTGTGATCCTGAGCGAGAAAAACGGATACCACGTTTTTGCATTTTCCGGATTCGATATATGCCTGGGCAATTTTTTCCACGTGAGCGGCGTTAGCGTCATACGTCATGATATCATAAGCAAATGACTGGACATGTTGGTCATAAAAGTCGATGGCGCCTTTAAATCGTTGAAATATTCCTTTTGAGGTCTGATCGGGATACCTCAATTCAACGAGTGCATGTTGAACGCGGGCCGCCGTGGCCGGAACTCGGTGGATGAGGTTACCAAGCTGATTGTCGATAATGATCCCGTCGAGGCTGGAATTTCCGCAAAACTCATTGATTTTATGAGCTATTTCGGAAATGAAGTCATGACTAATTCTGAATGTGTCACTGCGTTTGCGAGTATATTGGCCGTGAGGCGTCACGCTGACTCGGGTTTCAAGAGCTGTCGCCAGCGCATCGTCACCGAAGATGATGTTGGCAGTATCATCGGGCTTAAAGGATCGAGCGCGGTGGATATTTTCCGCGCCGATGATAATGGAGATATCACCGGCCTTGAGAAAACCGCTGAGCGAGAGCATCAAGTCCAGCTCAACCGAAACGTTAAATCCGGGACATCCGGCATATAGATCAAAAACCAAGGCATCCGGACAATATTCACGGATAATATGGTAGGGGTGTCTGATTAGCGGTCCGGGATCATATTTGTCATCACCGACATTTGTGGCGCCGATAACCAGTTTTATGTGGCTCAGGTCGATGTCCGAAGTATCCAACAGATCTTGCAAAGCGCTGACACCGATGCGCTCATCGGTTCCCGCAGTTTTGCGGGTTCGCACACCGATTCTTTCTTCTATGGTTTGGTTGGTTACGGGGATTCCGCCTTTAAAAGACAGCCCCTTTCGCTCATAAATTGAATTGTCGACTAGTTTTCCACCATTCCACGCGCCATAGGCAACAATATTCAGCACAGAAGTATGTGTCATTCAAATCTCCATTAGAACCGATGTGGATATTTCAG
>JASFJP010000582.1:0-3379 GCA_050121225.1 Desulfobacterales bacterium | reverse complement strand
AATTTTGGCCATTTCCTCAAGCGAGCCTTGCAGCCGTTTACTGTTTACTCTCAACTCTTTTAGATCCATAAAACCACCTCCATTAGTTCCTTCATAATATGCCGTTTTGGATTCTACATTCAAATTCATAAAGTTATGTAAGTTCGACCTCTGTGTCAATTAGCAAAACCGAAGTGGCGTCCGCCTCTCGATTATGGACCACGAGCCGACTACCGCTTATTCATTGCTCAATGTATCTTTCCCACCATAAGCCTTAGTTTCAATCCCCCATGATAAATTGGATATTCACTGACCTCAAACGGTATTTTATTAGAATGTACTCTGCCGGGTGCTATGAGGATCAATTTCCAACCTTTGTAACACTTTTTGAGTCTCCAATAAATAGACCGGAAGAGTGCTTCGATTTTCTTTGATTGGCCTAATCGTCGCCCATAGGGCGGATTGAGGGCAATAAATCCCGGACGCCCTGAATTCTGGTCGGGCTCAAGTTCGAAAAAGTTTTGTTGGCTGACACGAATGGTATCTGTGAGGTTGACGCGTTGGATACATTGGTTGAGCCGCAGGCAGGCGGATCGATCACTATCCGACGCAAAAATAATCGGTTTTGAAGGGCTGGAAAATGTCTCTCCGGCCTGACGTTTGAGGTAAGCCCATCGTTTGGGCTGAAAAGACGGCCAGTGCATAAATGCAAACTCTCGAAACCATCCCGGCGGAACGTTCTTTACCATTAAAGCCGCTTCCAATGAAAATGCACCAGAACCGCACATAGGGTCCACCAGTGGATCGTGCCCCGTATAGCCTGCCAAAAGGAGTGCCGCGGCAGCGATCGTTTCGCGTAGCGGCGCTTTCCCGGAATGCTGCTTGAGGCCACGCCGATGGAGGTGCTCACCACTGCTGTCGATAGAAAGGGTAAAGCGGTCCTTCATACCGCGAACAAAAATGGTTGGTACGGAAGCACCTCCCACACCATGGGTTTTGTCAATATCCCATTTTACCCAGCTCTTTGCGATGCCGCTTAAAATACGCTCGGAAATGGCGTCGGTATGATAGAGCCGGCAGTGTCTGGCTGTGGTATGAATTTTCGGCTGTGCATTTGGCTGCAGAAAAAGCTCCCATGGTACTTCGGAAGCCCTTTTTTCGAGTTCTTTAAAATTTGCTGCTTTTATTTGGCAAATACGCATGAGAATCCGATTCGCAGTGCGCAAATATAGGTTTGCGAGGTAACAATCGTGGAGACGACCCACAAATTCCACGCCCCCGGGGATTACAGATGCGTTATGAGCAGTCAATGGGAATGACAACAATTCTTTTAGGCAGAGGTTTTCAAATCCAGGCGGACTTACAATAAAATAACGGCGATTGCGGCCGACGACATGCCGCTTGATCCGCTTTAAGATTGTTGGTTCAGTTATCGTCATAACAAACTGCCGGGTGTCTACATATAAAAAAGTCCCTTAATACGCCCTGCCTATACTCAAGTCTCCATTCAACTGTCCGATCATATCTAAAACCAACTATTGCTGTCGAAAGGCAACCCATTGTAATAGATCTTAATTCTCCAATCCCCAAAAAAGGTTCCAAGAACGGTTACCATTAGCAAGGCGGGTGGCGTTTGTAAATCTGATTTCATCGTATATAGAGCGTTGGTTAGAGTAACGTTCCGATATCGGTGGATTTGCCAGCCTTCTTGGGACTATCAATAACCTCGAAGCTTTGATCCAAACGCTCTAATATTTTTTTATGCTGGCCACTGCTGCTCGCCCCTTATATATCATCGACCCACCCGCAATATACGGATTTAAATGTTTGATTCACTTTCTTAATAAATAACATAGCGGATGTCTGATTGACATTGCTATTTGTTTCCTGTATCAAGTTCAAAATTGGTTTGAATGATTACAAGGAGGTTCTAATGGCCAATGGTTTAAATAAAGCCATTCTAATCGGCAACTTGGGAAGAGACCCGGAGGTTCGCTACACACCTAGCGGTGTTGCGGTGGCAAATTTTACCATCGCTACATCTGAGAATTGGACCAACAAAGAAGGCCAAAAGGAAACGCGCACGGAATGGCATCGCATTGTTGCATTCGGCAAACTAGCAGAGATCTGCGGTGAGTATCTCTCAAAAGGTCGACAGGTATATATCGAAGGTCGCATTCAGACCCGAGATTGGGAGGACAAAGAAGGTATTAAACGCTACACCACAGAGATCGTCGCAAACCAAATGCTGATGCTGGGCGGCAGAGATATGGGCGACTCCGGCAGGGCCCAGGGCCAACCAACAGCCGAGTTTCCGGGGAGCCCGGGACCGGGACCTGAAGACGACGATATTCCTTTTTAACCACGGTTCGAGAACAGCTGAACAAGTTTTGAAGACCGGGATAGTCAGTCGGTTCTGCAATCAGAAAAGAACGAAGGGAATTTCGGCGTTGGTGGGGAAAAAGGGCAGTTCGGTTATGAGTTCAAACTGCCCGCTGCGGTTCAAGAAGGTATTATCGGAGACCAATAGGATTTATAGCATCACTTCAGGATTTATTTTCCTCTTGGATCTTTTCGGGTTCTTTTTTCTCTTCATCATCGGATGCACCTTTAAAATTTCGAATGGCTTTGCCCATTCCCGCACCAATTTCAGGTAATTTGCCGGCTCCGAAAATTATAAGGATTATCACTAGAATAATTATGAGTTCTGGCATGCCAATTCCAAACATGTTACCTCCTATTCCTCAGGCCTGGTTTGTTTGAGTTCATTTAGAAGCTGGATGAATTCGTTCGATTTAAGATATTGATCAACACTGCTCTGGTAGTCTATCCATTTCTTCCAGGCATCAATCCAGGCCTCATTGTGCCAGTAACAATCCGGATCCCCTCTTCCTTTTAGGCGTTCGATAAAGTCAACGTATTCTTCTTCGCACTCTTCACAAAACGTATAGGGCAAATTCCGTACATGAGGATGACCTGCCGATTCTTTGGGGCCGCGACTGATTTGAGCACCACATTTTTCGCACTTAAACGCACATTGGGTGCATTGAAACACCTTGCGCACCGCAAGAACCTTGCGTTTTCTGGATTGCGCAGCTTCTTTCTCCTGCACAAGATCTTTTTTATCATCAAACGATATTATGTCCGCCACATCACACCCCTAAATTAAGGGAATTCGACCAGCAATATTTAGGCCAAAGCATGTTATGAATTGCTGGATAATTCGATACAAAGAACATATACCATCGGGTCATATTTGTGTCAATCATTTCAATCCACGGCTCACAAGATATCAATTGAGCATTCGAATCTGATCGAAACTAAGACATATTACCTGAATTTTGCACGTATTCTTAACAACAATGGATAACTGAATTTACGATACCTAAAGCGCATGGCA
>JASFJP010000581.1:0-3393 GCA_050121225.1 Desulfobacterales bacterium | reverse complement strand
AAGATGGTTTGTATCTAGATTCTGAATTGAATTCATCAACATCTTACATAACCCTTAGACAAATACTGATTCTTAGGTGTAAAATAGTATTTTTTATGTATATCAGTAAGTTAAAAGAGATTTTACTGTAATATTATAAAAAAAAATATACCCCTTAGATATGATCGGGATTTTATATAAAAACTTTAGATGTTGACGGTAAATAGGTGTTTTTGGGTTGGCGACCATCAATACCGGTTGTCATCAATATGTTCCCTTGGGTCCAGATCAATAACAGGCGAAGATATTTTTGTATAATCACCAAAGGTTATCGTAATTTATGACAACCGCTATGTTGCTTTTTTTTTGCTAATAAATACAGGTAGGAAGTGATCTTCGGTTAAAAACGCAGGTTAAATTTGATACAGCTTGAGCGGATTTTCAATAAGTTTTGCATTGGCTGACTTTAGTTTCTCATCACCAGATATTACGGCCACGGCTTTATCCGATCCATCCTCATCGAAATATTTTTCGGCCGTCTGCATAACCTTTTTCCGGGTCAGTGACAAAAGTTGACTTTTGAAATGGCTGCGCAGATCATCGGTCAGTGATACAATTCTTCGATAAAATGCTTTTCTAGCTGCCGGGCCCGGTGGATCCGGCTTATCGATATCCGCGCACACCTGCAAAATTGCCTCATCCACATCTGCATCACTAAAACCACCCGAACGGATAAAGGCGGCGGCATCCCCGAACACTTTTAACGTTGAAACTACATGAGGATCGCGGTAAGAAGCGAAGCTAAACAGACCGTCTTCAGGATTATAAAGAGCAAATCCACCATATGCTCCGCCTTTTTCGCGAATTTCTCGATGCAGATACATCGATCGCAGAATTTTGCTAATCACGGATAACGCCGCCGCATCTTCATGGTCCATCCGCACGGTCTTAAACGCAAGCGCAACAAATGAAACAGCTGTGGCTGTGCTCCATCCCTCTCGAATGCTGTCTTTTTTAACGTCGATATCCGGCACGCTAAAACCGTCGGCATCTCCTTCTTCAAATCCTTCCAGAATAGATAGCGCCGAGTTCTTGGCATCCGGCATTGCTGAATCTTCACCAATTAGAGCCATTTCAAAACTTTTTTTGGTCAAAAGAGATTTTCCGATAGCTGTTAAGTTCTGAGAAAGGGTTTGCAATACTTCCTCGTTAAGATTTTCCGTCAGGCGCTTGATCGTCTGCAGCTGGTGGACGCCACTCCATGCTTCGCTCAGGCTCCGAGTGGAGGAAAAATTTCTGGACGCCAGCGAGATGGCCAAGCGGTGACCATTGTGAATCACCATTGATTCCAAGCCGGCCCTATACTCAAGCAAAACGGTTTTTAAACGATTTAAATCCGAAAAATTATAATGATGTAACAATTCCTGAATAATATCAAACATGCGATCCTGATTTCTTGATAGACATTTTGCATTAAAGGATACAAACGGAACACATTTTCCGGCGCGGTTATATCGAGTGCGGGAATGGGTTGCCAAACCGATACCGCCGGTGTAAGCATCGATCCGCTGAGCCATCTCAGTATAGTCCCGAACTGCAGTGCCCATGCGCGAAAGCGCATAGCAAAAAAGCGGAGCATAGGAAACCAGTTCGCGGGGAAGTGTTGAGGTTCCTACCGCCGCTGCAAAGTAAAAAATACCGGAGGTCACCTGGCCATAAAAGCTTGCCTGGAGGCGACTATCGATATCACTCGCTTTTACAATCGGAACGGACGGTGGAATGTCTTCCCGCCGCAGAGTTGGCAGAATAGAGAGATCTTCTTCGGATTCCTGCAACCGTTGCAACGCCTCTGCATCTTGCTTGATTCGATTGACATCCGCAGGGGATAAATCTTTTTTGATGCGCTCGAGTTCCGCGCCTAACCGTTTCTCTGCTTTCTGTTCCATCTCTTGATCCGGCAACAGAGTTAAACGTACGTAATGCTGATTATCCAGAAAATACTTTTTAATTCGATTTTCAAAAAAAGGGCCTTTTTCCAACTCATTGCGCAATTTTATCAGATCGGCATCAAAATTAAGGATCTTGACCGGGTCTCCGCCATGAAACCAGCTTCCTGAAAAGGTTACCAGCAATTTGATTCCATAAGGATACGGTGTATTGGTAATTTCTTTGCGATGAAACTCGATTTGATGAATAGCAGATTCAACCAGGTTCTGGGAGATACCGTTTTCGGCAAGGTTTCGCAAAACAGTAAAAATAATTTCCTCAATTTTTTCGGCATCTGAATGTTTGACTTCTTTAAGTCCGCTCACAAACATGGTGTCTCTGTTATCGGCATCAAATCCGCTGCCGTCACACAAAGCACTGCCCAAGCCTGAGTCGATCAAGGCCTTTCGAAGCGGAGATGCAGAGTTGCCGAGCAGAATCTGTTCCAGCAATGCCAACGCAAGAACTTCAAATGTGTCTCGAATATCGGCCGTTAACCAGGCCAGACATACCTGACATTTTTGGGATGGATCCTCGTTGGGGTTGAACGGATACGGATAAGATACCACCTGCGGGCTCTGCCAACGAGGCTGCATAGGTACCTCGGTTTCAGGATCGATTCGCGTAAACTGTGATAGAACCTTATCTTCGATCCTGGCGAGGTGATCTTTCAGCGGTAGGTTACCGTATGTGTAAAAAAATGAATTGCTGGGATGATAATGTCTACAGTGAAATTCTTTGAGCTGGTCATAGGTAAGCGAAGGAATTTCCACTGGTTCGCCGCCAGAGTTGAACCTGTAAGTTGTCGATGGATACAGCGCTTTAAGTATAGAACGCGCCATCACCTGATCCGGTGAAGACATGGCGCCTTTCATTTCATTGTAGACCACGCCTTTATATACCAATTGAAATTGATCGGACCCTTGATTTTCCTGATCTTCTTCGACCTCAAGACGGTGCCCTTCCTGTTTGAAGCTAAGCTTTTCCAAATTAGGAAAAAAAGCAGCGTCCAGATAGACATCCATCAAATTGTAGAAATCTTTGCGGTTCTGCGTTGAGAACGGATACATCGTCCAGTCGGAAGCCGTAAAGGCATTCATGAACGTACTCAGACTCCTTTTCAACATGGAAAAAAAGGGATCTCGAACCGGAAACTTTGACGATCCGCACAGAACGGTATGCTCGAGAATATGAGCAACACCGGTGGAATCTGACGGAACTGTCTTAAAAGCGACACTAAATGTGTTTTCAGCATCACTATTGCTGATATGAACATGATGTGCACCGGTAGCCAAGTGCTCCAACTCATAAAATACCGAGGCAATTTCTTTCAACGGTTCAATTCGCTGAATCCGATAACCAAATAATCTCTCACCCACTTTGAGTCCGGAATTGTCAATATCTACTGTAGCAGTCATCATTCCCCTT
>JASFJP010000580.1:0-3403 GCA_050121225.1 Desulfobacterales bacterium | reverse complement strand
CCGGCGGCTGTCTTCGGCCGTCACAATGTTAACCATCCATTGATCATGAGCCACCGAATGCCTTACCACTAAAAATCGCCAAAAGCCGATATGACTGCGCAGTCCATAAACCGGTTTGTCGGATGAACGAATAAATGTTCTGACTTCCGCCATCAATTGATTTCCCAGCGCCGGCTGCAGCAGGCATTGTCGAATGTCAATGACTTTGTGAAACGTCCCGGGCACATGAAGCCCGAGAGCAAACCCTTTATCGACGTCGGTTCTCTCCAGTTCATGGGGCAAAAGCCAACGTCTGTCTGAACAGGAAAATTCCATTTTGTTGCGATAGCCGAACATCAGCTTGGAAGGGATGGTATCATGGACGACCGTTTCATTAAGGCGCCCGATGTGTTCAAGGGAATCCAGGACATGTTGCCGCTTGTAGATAAGCTGCTGCTCATATTTTAAAAATTGCCACTTGCAGCCCCCACAATAACCACTGTACTCACAGGGAGGGTTAATTCTGAAAGGCGATGATTGGATTCGTTCTACCACCCGGGCTTCGGCATAATTTTTTTTCTTCCTGAAGATGCGAAGGATAACACGGTCTCCGGGAACAGTCTGCTCGACGAACACGACCATCCCATCCAAACGAACCAGTCCTCTGCCGCCGAAAGCAACATCCGTAATTTCAACCTCCGCCTGCAGATCTTTTTTAATTTTCATAGTTCACCATTGCGACAGGTATTGCTTTTTGGATACGTTTGGTATCTAATTTCAGCGGTTCAGTTTTGATATCGCCCAAAGAAAGAAAAGGATTGCAAAACGCCAGAGCCGGCCAATGAGTATTGTTTATACGAAATCAGGAAAAAATCAAGGAAGGAAAACGAGGATGCCCAGCGAAATATCAAACATTAAGGATATCAGCTTTTTTTCCGATGGGTTTGAATTGAAGGGTTCTTTGCACCTGCCATCGACCCATCGTCCACCGGTTGTGATCGGCGCCCATGGGTTGTACAGCAGCAGCAGTTCCCCGAAACAAATAGCACTGGCCGACCAATGCAATCGACTTGGTATTGCCTATTTCCGCTTCGATCACCGCGGTTGCGGCCATAGCGCAGGTAAGGTTGAGGAGGTAACTTCACTTGAGGCCCGTTGCAGGGACCTTATCGAAGCGGTGAGCGTCATCTCCGGCCGAACAGATATTGGTGATCGATTCGGACTGTTCGGTAGCAGCGTGGGCGGTAGCGTTTGTCTCAGTGTTGCAAACGAACTTGGTGCCAAGACGCTGGTTACATTTGCCGCCCCCATTCGGAGCCGAACCCTGGCGAAGGGACCCCCAACATCTAAAAATCCAGATAATCCGACAATTTTTTTAGATACCCGAAAGCATCGTTTCGATATCACCAATCGGCTCCCGGAGATTTCCAGTGTCCTTATATTTCACGGTGAGTCGGATGAGGTCGTTCCGGTTTCTCACGCCGAAGAAATTCATAAATTAGTGAAACCTCCCAAAAAATTAATAAAACAAAAGCAAGGCGATCACCCGATGAGCAATAAAGCCCACCAGAAAGTCTTCATTAGAGAAGCGTCGCTATGGTTTAGACAGGGGCTGTAAGTATAATACCATCGCGCCCCCACAAATCAGTTTATAATCGCGTCATGGTTTGATCGCTTTCAACTCCCGATATGGCGAAAAACCACTACATAATGAAAAATTTTATTCTTGACAGCTACATATGGTTTTAATATTAGATACTGTTTATCTATCATTCCCTATTTTTGGAAAAAATTGAGTCTATTTATATTTTCTGAATTTGCGGATGATTTTCAAGCATCATGACCAGTCGGAGGGGGGCTCAACTGTCTTTAACCAACAAAAAAAGAAGGAAACATTCAGGGGGGGTAAACATGTCCATCCTCAATTTGCCTTTGATGTCACCGAAGGCGGGCTTGAGCAGACGGAATTTTATAGGCTTTGTGCTATGTGCAGGGATTTCAGGAATTTCCTCGAAATCTGCTTTTGCCGCCATTGAAGAACTTACGACCACGGAAAAGTTCCTTTTGCTATACAATCCCCATACAAAAGATAGTTTCAGCGGAGTTTACTGGCGGAATGGGAAATATGTCACGGATGCTCTGAAAAGTATAAATCATATTATGAGAGATTTTCGTACAGATGACATTAAACAGATTGATACTCATCTACTGGACCTGATTTATGGGATCTCAGTAAAACTCAAATCTGAAAAGCCTTTTTACGTAATTTCCGGATATCGCAGCCCAGAAACCAACGCCAAACTGTGCAAGCGCGGCAAAGGCGCGGTAAAAAACAGTTATCACATCCAGGGAAAAGCCGTCGATATCCGTCTGCCCGGGTACAAAACATCGGCCTTGCGACGGACGGCCTGCAAATTAAAGGGAGGCGGGGTCGGATATTATCCTCGTCAGAAATTTGTGCATATTGACGTGGGCCCCATCAGATATTGGAATGGATCCTAATTAACAATCATCACCTTTGCATCGTGACTTCACCATCAAAATAACAGCCAGGTGCCATCCGGATTTTGGCTGCTTTGAGATTGCCGATCAATCGCCCCCCGGACCTGAGTTCAACATACTCAGCCGACTCGATATTGCCATTGATTTCACCTTCAATGATTACCGTACGGGCATAGACATTGGCGATAATCTTCCCTTTATTTGCAATCCGGACAATTCCGCCGCAATCAATGTCTCCTTCTACGATTCCTGCAACCAGAATTTGGTCCCGGCAGGTAATCGTACCCGTGAATCGTGTATCGCTCGCGATTACGGTCCCGGATGATTCTATCGAGTCTGCCGGCGTTTTATTGTCCAACTCAGTCGATGCTGTTTTTTGATGTTTAGAAATCATAATGCCAATATATTGTAGATATTCCGATACATCACTTAAAAGATCGTGTCAAGTATATCGCGATAAATACCCTTGACAACATCCGCCGAGTGTCTTACCAATTATCGCTCAGGAACATTGGTATCTCATGCTTACGCGCGAGCCGGTTTGCCTTTCATAAACAAAACTAAAATATCGAGGTTGGCTTGTGATTTAAAAAGCCGTCCTTTTTTAAGCGACAATCGTCTTGACAGGTAGATTTTAATAATGCTATAAAGTTCGTTTTGACAATTCTATTTGGACATTTTTTCTATTTATCATATCCAATCCTTGCTCCGGACGAATCCGGGGCTTAACAGCCGAAAGGAGGATAAATGCGTAGGTACGAAACATTTGTAATCATTGATCCTGAACTATCCCAGGATCAGCGTGAGCCGTTAATCGGCAGGGTCGAGGAACTAGTCATCCAGATGGGAGGGTTCTTGGTCCTGATAGACGATTGGGGCGAAAGAAAACTTGCTTATGACATCAAGAAAAAAGGACGTGGCT
>JASFJP010000579.1:0-3405 GCA_050121225.1 Desulfobacterales bacterium | reverse complement strand
ATATTCTTCCCCAACAGCTGTTGATGTTAAAAGTCGGTGCAAGGGCCATGATGGATGCCGGTCTAACATCACGGAAAGAACGGCCGCAGATGGGGACAATTATTGGTATTGATTTTGATTTTGAAGCTACCAATTTCCATTTGCGGTGGCACCTGAACAATTGGATTCCGTCCTGGTTGAATACATTCGGATTGAAACCCGACGCCGAAAAAATAGCGTCATGGATGGAATCGCTTAAAAATACCTGCAGTCCTCCGCTTACAGCAACCCGCACGTTAGGGTCTATAGGCAGCATTGTCGCCAGCCGACTTGCACGTGAATTCCGTTTCGGAGCTCCAAGTTTTGTAGTTTCATGCGAAGCGGCGTCTGCATTAAAAGCTCTGGAAATCGGCGTGAACGCATTGCAGCAACATGAAGCGGATGCCTTCCTAATTGGAGCTGTGGATCTGCGCGGCGACATTCGCAATATCATCTTAGCGAATCAACTCAACGCCTTTTCACCAAATCGTAAGATCTGTCCCTTTGATCGGAGTTCTGATGGCACTCTTCCCGGGGAGGGCGCCGCGGCTGTCATTATAAAACGCCTCGAGCAGGCCATTGACGACGGTGACAGGATATATGCGGTCATCAAAGGAAGCGGTAGTGCGAGTGGCGGCGGTATCCAGACTGATATTGTATCAGCTGAGGCATATCAACGGTCCCTTGAAGGCTGCTTTCGCTCAGCCCACATCAAACCACAAAGTATCAGCTATTTTGAGGCCCACGGCAGCGGAAATTCCGAAGAGGATAATCTCGAAGCGAAAACATTAAACGCGGTCTTTGTGAATCAGATCCAATCCTGTGCCGTAGGATCAGTAAAATCCACCATCGGCCACACCGGCGCTGTGTCTGGGCTTGCCTCAGTAGTTAAAACCTGTTTGTGCCTTTATCATGAGGTCGTACCTCCTTTGACAAACTTCACCACCCCGACCCTACCCTCCTGGAAAAAAGAAACGTTTCACTTTCCGCAGCTCGCTCAGTTCTGGACTCGAAACCGCCAAAATGGCCCACGCAAAGCCGTGGTTGGATCTATGACCGCGGACGGCAATTGCATGCATGTTATTTTAGAAGGTTACGATTACGACTATACTAAGCAAGACCCGCCCAAGATCCAGAATGTCGTTCAATGGGAGCGCAAAAGACCGCTTGGCTTCCACAAATCTGGACTCTTGGTTGTCGAAGGCGACACCCAAAAGGACTTAGTCGACGGCCTGCAAGGTCTATTAGAGCATCTTGAAAAATTCACTCCCAAAGGCAATGATGGCGGTTTTTCTACCGCAGACGATACCGTCGAACACGCAGCCCACGTATGGCACCTAAAAAATGGAATTCAACCTTCTAAATCCCATGCCGTATCCCTAATAGGTGACGATTTTTTGCAGTTAAAAAGATGGATCCAGGACGCCCAAAAAACAATTTTAACGGATAAACCGTTGCGGTTTAAACGTACCGGCGGAGTAACATATTCACCGAACCCGTTGGGCAGGTCAGGAGAACTTGCTTTTGTCTTTCCCGGATCCGGTAATCACTATCTGGGAATGGGTCGCGGGCTTGGCGTGTATTGGCCGCAAATTCTGCATGAAATGGATGCGCGTACGCTGTGGTTAGAGGCTCAATTACTGCCGGAATACTACGTACCATGGCGGGTGTCGTGGGAACCAGGGTGGCAAAAAGATGCCGATGATGAGATTACCGCAGATCCGCTCCGTATGATCTTTGGGCAGGTGGTACATGGCGGTGTGGTTACCAATCTGATGCGGCATTTTGGAATTCACCCTTCAGCAGTCATCGGATATAGCCTGGGCGAATCAACAGGTTATTTTGCCATGGGAGTCTGGCCGGAACGCGATGAAATGCTCAAACGTATGCTGCAAACCGATTTATTTACGACGGAACTCGCCGGGTCATGCAACGCTGCCCGGCAGGCTTGGGGCATTCCTCCTGAAAAGGATGTAAACTGGACTGTGGCCGTGGTCAATCGTTCGGCAAACGCCGTGGGTAAAATCATCGACCGTTATCCCTTTATTCGTTTATTAATTATCAATACCCAGAATGAGTGCGTCATCGGCGGCTGCTTGCACGAAGTTAAAGCTGCTATAAAGGATCTAAAGTGCGACGCCATTTTTCTGAATGGTGTTGTTACGGTGCACTGCGATGCACTGAAACCGGTTGCCGATGCGTACAGAGAACTGCACGAATTTCCGACACGTCAATTAGAAGATATTCGCTTTTACAGTTGCGCACTCGGGCGCTCCTATAGAGTGTCCCGGGAGAAAACCGCAAATTCCATCCTTTCCCAGGCCTTACATGGCTTCGATTTTACCAAATGCATTCATCAAGCCTATCGAGACGGGGTGCGCATATTTTTGGAAATCGGACCGTATTCGTCCTGCACCCGGATGATCGACAGCATTTTAAAAGAAACACCACATCTGGCTTTGTCTGCCTGTGTTCGAGGGGAAGACGATTACATCACCGTTCTAAAAGTGCTTGGGAATCTAATCGCAGAAAGAATCCCGGTAGATTTGAATCAACTCTACGGCAGTCAAGCGTTTGCACCAGCAATGATAGCGCCGCTCAAAGATGTGACCGAACGTCAAATCGAAATAGCGATCGGTGCAACAGCGTTATCCCCGATCCGGCCATACTTGGATTATGTAAGGCCGGGGCCAGCGGACAAAGAACACATGATCGAAGAGGAACCGAATCGTCAATTGGATATTCAAACAACAAAGCCCAGGAATCAGGAACTAGCCGTCAAGGATCGGAGAACAGACGACAGAGATCCCCGAATGCAAACCATAGATCGACAATCGCCCCCTAACCTTTCAGTTTCGACATTAATCGAAGCGGCGAGGCAAAGCACCGAAATCACGTCGAATGTCCACCAAAAATTTCTTGAATTCTCAAATGAACTCACCCGAAATTTTGCTCAAACCTTCGAACTGCAGACCAGACTCTTCGAACAGGCGCTGCTCGCAAGCCCGGAATCAATTCCACCATCCGATTTCCAAAATCCGATTTCTTTGCCGAAATATACCCGTGAGCAATGCCTTGAGTTCGCCAAGGGTTCCGCGGCAGCGGTGCTGGGAACCGATTTTGCAGTGGTGGATACATATCGAGCTAGAGTGCGCCTGCCGGATGAACCGTTAATGCTAGTGGATCGGATCCTCTCTGTTGAAGGTGAAAAAGGCTCCTTGGAATCGGGTCGCATCATCACCGAACACGATGTTCTGCCCGGGGCTTGGTATTTGGATGGGGATCATGCGCCTGTCTGTATCTCCGTTGAGGCCGGCCAGGCGGATTTGTTCTTGAGCGCATATCTGGGAATTGATTTGAAAGTCAAAGGACTACGTACCTACCGCT
>JASFJP010000578.1:0-3408 GCA_050121225.1 Desulfobacterales bacterium | reverse complement strand
GCTGTTCCGGTGGTAAAGCCGGTACGAAGTTTCTGACTCATTTCGTTTTAATTTCTAACGAGCACCGCGTCTGGCTGCCAGGGTCCAGTCTGATCGATAAAGAAACTGATGAACGTCGAACTCGCCAGAGGTGAACAGTGGTCCGCTTCGGTGGATCCAACGTGGAATGACTTAGGCTGTTCTAATTTAAAAAAGATCGAGCAAAGCGATTCCACCCTTCGTCATTCGTTATTCGACATTTGACATTCTGCGGTTCGTTTTTAAAGAAGTTTCACACGATTTCCAATCACAATACTTCTTATTGGAAGCCACCACCATTACCTCAAAGGTATTATGTCCAAGAATAATACACGGCTCCAACCAAGATAATACTGGCAACCCGAAACCCCTGCCCCATCAACAATATTTGAGTCCCCATTTTAGGAGAAAAGATCCCGATATATCTGGGTAGCTGATGCCGTATTGCCCTTATCGGAAATGCTAAAATATTTCCGATCAACAAAGCCATGACGGTCTGTTTGACGCTAAGAATTCCCGCATCAAGCAGAGCCCCTGCTGCCGCAAAGCCGGATGTGAATTCGGCAGCAAAGCTTAAAATTATCACCGAAAGTGATTCCATGGGCATAAAGGTGGTGACAATGTAGTCAGCCAAACCTTCACGCAGAAGTTTAAATATTCCCATAGAATTTAGGACATATATCAAAATGTAAATGGGTACGACGTAGACTGCTATAGCCGCCAGACGACTGGGCAATCGTGATTTGATTTTTTCCCATATGTCTTTAAATTGCTTTTCTCTAACCATCGGAGGTGTTTGTGTTGCATCCTCCCGATCGTTGGTTTTTGGTACAACCCGAAAATGCCCGTAAACTATAAAAATAAGGGTTCGAATGACGACTGCCAAAAAGGTTATCAGAAAGTAAAGCCCACCGGCCCAACCTGTAAGAGGAATCACAATAAAAAAAGTAGTTGGCAGATGCAGAAAAAATGCCGGCAGCTGGTTTATAAAATTTGATAAAAACAGCTGCCTGCGGGAAATTTTACCATCTTCATAAAAATCCAACAGCATGGCGTTAGCCGTCACCCCTGAAAAAAAAGCTGCTGTAAATGCGGCACTGCAATGATTTCCCAGATGGCCGAATCGAAAAAGCGGTCTGGCTAGAACGGCCAGTGTTTTTGTCCACCCCGAAGCCTCTATAAGTTGTCCAATGAAAAGTCCAATTGTGATAAAGAGCATCAGGCGCAGCATGGGCCATAACAGACGCCTTAGAATTTGTTGAAAATTGAGATCATCGACCCAAAGCAGAGCGACGATCAAGACCGCAACGGAAATTGACAAAGACAGCAGCAGCGACGTGAATATGGGCTTATTTCTTTGGCGAGCCATTGTTGGTGCTCTGTTTGGCCAGGATCAGCGTCCAGTAATCCGGTGATCGTTCACCAAGCTCTTTGATATCGGGTATGATTTCTTCCTCGGGGTGTCCGCAATTTTTCACACCGACACAGCTCGAATAGGTGCCGATTTCATCGACCGCTGCCTGAATGTCTTTTACATTTCGATATGCTTTCATAAAAACAACGGTGTCCGGATTGCCTTGTAGCGCCCTCAATCGATTCCCACCTTTGGCCCCTGATACAACCATCAGGGACTCCTCTCCCTCCACCAGCGGCATGTTCAGCCTGGCTGCAGCCGCCTGGTAAGACGTTATTCCCGGAACGGTTTGGATCTGCAGGTAAGGAGCAAGTTTCTGGATATACCGTAAAATATAACCATAGGTGGAATAGGTCATAGAATCCCCCAGCGTCAAAAAAGCGACGTTTTTCCCTTTTTCAAGCTCGGCGATGATCAATTGGGCGTGGTCTTTCCAAGCTTTGCGGGTTTTGGATTTATCCCGGGTCATCGGAAATTTGAGCATCCTTACCGCAATGCTTCCAGGAATATGCGCTTTGGCGATGTTGACCGCAAGACTGTGGTTGTTTTTTGCAGAGGCCGCGGCATAGATAATATCCACCTGGTTTAGGATCTTTACCGCTTTCAATGTAATCAATTCCGGGTCGCCCGGGCCGACGCCAATTCCATATAATGTTCCTGTTTTTGTTTTCATGGTTTCCTCATCGCCAGCTTGGTTAATGCGTTGACAACACTGGCCGCAATATTTGAACCACCTTTACGGCCTAAATTGGATATATAGGGAAAATTTGTTTCCATCAACGCCGCCTTGGATTCCGCAGCATTAACAAACCCAACCGGCAGGCCGATGATTAAAGCCGGTTGAGCTTTGCCATTCGCCAGCAGTTGGACAAGGTGTAACAAAGCGGTCGGAGCATTGCCGATGACATAAATTCCTTTTTCCATATCCGCAATGGCGGCGTCTACGGCCGCTTTTGCCCGAGTGGTGCCGTTTTCTTCGGCCCTTTTATGAACTGCCGGATCATCCATAAAACATTTTACCGAGACACCAAATTCTCGCAGATCCTTGCTGCGAATTCCCACCCTGGCCATATTGGTGTCGGTGATGATGGTTCGCCCGGTTCGAATCGCATCGATGCCGATGGTAACGGCTTCCGGATGGATGCGAATATTTTGCATATACTCAAAATCGGCGGACGTATGAATTATCCGTTGAACGATCGCCCATTGGTCAGCCGTGAAATTATGCAGACCGGCTTCGCGGTCGATAATTTCAAAGCTTCTACTTTCAATTTCATCGGGTCTCATGAATTTCTTCCTTTTTTTGCCGATAATTCTGGCAGTTTTTCACAAAATTCACGGCAGTCTGCGGCTGGCTACCAAAATGAAGATGGTTGTAACTTGCTAAGGTTTGATTGACCCAATACCCTTCGGGAACCTTATCCATTCCCGCCCTATCCGACACCCGATACGCGGTCGGCACGCTTGATGCCATCTGGGCCAATTCAGAATAATGGAATTCATGTCCTCGGATAATTTGACCGGTTTTACCGATGACCGTATCGATTGCCAAAGTAACTTCGCGATAACCGAGTGCCTTTAACCGCGAGAACATTTTGGCTGTAAAAGGAAAACATCCGGTCATCGGATAGCGGTCTCCGGTTTGATCACAGAGTTCTTTACATAGGTACATGAAGCCGCCACATTCAGCATAAATGGGCATGCCATCATCGCTTTTGGCCTTAATCTGGTTTCGCAAATCAGTGTTATCAGAGAGTTTTTGGGCAAAGAGCTCAGGATAACCACCGCCTAAATAAAGTCCGCTAATATTTTCGGGCAGATATGCATCAACCATCGGGGAAAAATACGTGAGTTTGGCCCCCTGCTTCTCGAGTAATTCAAGATTATCTTGATAATAAAAGCAAAAAGCGTTATCCCGGGCCACACCGATTTGCACCGTTTCTGCGCGGTTATTTTTCCAAAGTGATTCAGATGGG
>JASFJP010000577.1:0-3425 GCA_050121225.1 Desulfobacterales bacterium | reverse complement strand
AAGTTTACTTTTGCCGGTCTGGACATCACCGGACGGTGTGATCAGTTTGTACTTATAGTAATGCATGATGCGTTAATTGCGCCTGATGAGGCCCATAACGCGCACCGCCTCCTGGGTGGTCGTAACGCCTTCTTTTATTTTGCGCGCCATGACGTTGAACATATCGATGTATTGTTTTTGTTTCGCTTTCTCGGTAATTAATCCAAGATCGGCCTCTTTTTCGATGAGCAATGAGATTTCTCCACCCACCGTCAACAATTCGTATACAAGCGTTCGGCCTAAATACCCGGAGCCCTGACAGACCTCACACCCTTTTCCCCGGTAAAGACGCTCCAGGCTGGAGTCATTCAAATACGCTTTTTCGCGCTCCGATGGTCGGTAGGCTGTTTTGCAATGATTGCAAATTTTGCGAACCAGCCGTTGACTGAGTACCCCGATCAGAGAATCGGCAATCAAATAGGGACGCACGCCCAAATCACGCAGGCGGGGTATCGCCCCAATGGCGCTGTTGGTATGCAGGGTGGACAGCACCAGGTGACCTGTGGTAGCCGCGGTAACAGCGGTGGCGGCGGTCTCGGCATCGCGTATTTCGCCCACTAGTATGACATCCGGATCGTGTCTCAGAAAATAGCGAATGGCATTGGCAAACGTATATCCGGCCTTTTCGTTGACTTGGGTTTGTCGCAGCAGTGGGATGTCGTATTCAATCGGTTCTTCAACAGTAATTACATTTTTCTCAAGCAAATTCTGTCTGCAAATGCCTGCGTACAGGGTTGTGGATTTTCCGGACCCGGTCGGACCGGTAAGCAAAATGATACCGAAGGGCTCCCTGAACATATTTTCTACCAGTTTAATATGCTCCTTGAAAATCCCCAGCTGTTCCATGCCCATGATGGCGGTTTCCATAGGCAAGATTCGCAAAACTATATTCTCTCCCTGGGGTGACACGATGGTAGATATTCTGAAATCATAGGAATTGTTCAAGACGGTCGTTGTAAATCGACCGTCCTGGGGCAACCTCTGCTCGGCGATGTCCATTTCCGAGCGCATTTTAAGGCTGGTGATCAAACGGTCCAAGGTAACCGGTAGCGAACGCACGAGACGCATGACACCGTCCACGCGGAAAGAGACATCGATGGACTGGTTCATGCTCTGAATATGAATATCCGTGGCTCGCATTTTAACTGCCAGATGCAGAATGTACTTAATGAGATTGTCCATCCCGCGTGCCATTTCCGTGTCCTGGGAAAGTATTTTAATTTCGTTTTCAATCAGTTTTTCTACCGGATTTTCGAGAAAGTAGTAATGCTTGTTCACCGAATTGATGATTTTCTTTTTCTCTGAAATATAAAACTCGGGTTGAAGGCCGGTCTGTCTTGTGACCAGCTGCGAGAGTTTCTCATCCGTTACATGATAGGCGGCAACCTTGATAATCCCGTCTGATCGTTCAATAGGTAAAAACGAATTCGTCAGGCATAGGTTTTTATTGAATAATTTTAAGATATCAGTGTCGGGCAAGATTTCATCCACATCCAGATAAGAGACTCCGATCTGCTCGGACAGGGCCTTGACGGTATCATTTTCGGTAACAAACCCCATCTTCTCAAATACCTCACCGACTCGATCGCCGGTAATTTTCTGGAGTTGAAGCGCATATTCAATATGTGCTTGATTGATGAGGCCCTTCTCCTGAAGCAGTTCGCCGATGCGTTTTTTGGGTTCCGATGGGTTCATTTCGATTATAGTCCATCCTGGTGGCACAAAAGAAATAGGGTTTGTGGATCTGGATAGCCGGTCACCGGCAGGTTCATGCTTGCCTGAAATCTGTTTATGGCCGATATCAATCGCTTTCCAACAATTCCATCTTTCTTAAAGGTGTATAACTTAAGCCTCGCCAGAATCTCCTGCAGGCGGAAGATTTCATTCCCTTGGTATGATGGATAAAAGGCCTGTAATCTTAAACTCGGGCGCCACAGTAGAAAATGGCTTAACGTTCCATCCGGTTTGGCTGGATAACTCAGGATTCCGTATTTGCCTCGAATTTGGCCTGGAAGATGTGCCAAGCTGACCAGTTCATATCCTGTTTGCTTAAAAAGGGTTTCGGATAGCTCATGCACGCGACCGGTTTTCAGTGCCGCTATAAACGCATCCTGATATTCTGAAAGATTATAGGCGGCCATAAAGGTGCTGACTGGTTTTAGGTCCTCTTTTATTTGTGTGCTATCCGGCGTTACGGCTGACTGCGTTGTTCGTGGCCCCGACTCCAGGTTAGTCTCCCCATACCTGATGGGATTCGGGTAGTCGATCTTTTTACTCACAACTGAAGGTTCGGTTAACGAACGATGGCTGAAAGTCGGCAATATTAAACCCCATGTTACCGATGCGCTCAGAAAAAGCGCCACCGCCGTGGCGGTTGACCATTTGAAAAACCGAAATCCATTCCTTTCCGGGTGAAGGTCTTTTTCCGCTGCCGCCACAACTTTTTTAGTGATAATTTTTGAATTCATCAAAAACGCAACGTACAGGCAACGATCCATCAATACATTAACTTTTCTAAAGTTCCCCTTGGTCAGTCGATAAAGCTTTTTGAAGCCCCTGCGGGAAATTTGTATCCTGCCGTTGATACCGGCAGCGTTCATTTTGAATATGAGATAGTACTTGAGCTCTTCGTTGGTCATAGGACGGACACGTTCGGTGATGATAATCCGGCTCTTCAACTGTCTCAATTCAAATGTATTCAACTTATCCATTAATTCGGGTTGGCCGATCAGTAGAATCTGAACCAGTTTCCGCCGGTCGGCCTCGAGATTGGAAATCATGCGGACCAGCTCAAGGCTGCGCCGGTTGAGATTCTGGGCATCGTCGATAATTATTGCGCAATTCTTGCCCCGATTGCTTTGATCCAAGAGAAAACGATTTAGTACGTTCATTTGGTCGCTGAACGTCAAACTCGCTGATTCTAAGCCAAAGTCGTTGATAATTTCACGCAATAGCTCAACATCCTGGTAGGTTGTGTGAAATACAAGCGACGTCGCGACACCTTTCTTCTCCAGCAACGTAATCAGCCGCCGACTGATCGTGGTCTTGCCCAAGCCGATGTCTCCTGTCAGAACCATAAATCCTTTACGCGCCAGAACACCATGAACAATATTGGTAATCACCCGGTCGATGGTTTCCGAGATGAAAAAATTGGCGTTATCCGGTGCCACCGGAAACGGATTGTGACGTAAACCCAGATAGGATAAATGTCTCATTTCATCGTTAATAGGTCGCTGATGGGTCATTTTATGAAAACCATTTAGGGTCAATTGCGTTATTTCAGGCTTACCATTATCTCAGTGATTCGCGTATCGTCCGGGTGAATTTCGCGCAGCTTGGCCAAACGCTCATCCGCCGCCGATAAACGGTTGGTTTTTATTTCTAGT
>JASFJP010000576.1:0-3439 GCA_050121225.1 Desulfobacterales bacterium | reverse complement strand
CCAAATTGTCCAAAACGAAGATGTGCATCTGGCATCTGAGCATGCTGCATGAAATTATTTATCGACGAATGTGTTTGGGAAGTTACGAGAGTTTTTGTTCGTCAGCTGGGCACGAAGTAGCGACCGTCGAAGAGCGCCGTTTATCCGGTGCTGAGGACGAAATAGTATTGGCGCAGGCATTATCCGAAAACCGTGCCTTTCTAGCCGTGACATGCATTTTTCAAATATACGTATCCACCGGGCAACTATCTCGGGATCATTGTCTTAAAAATAGAGCCGTCAACGAAGGATCGCGTGCATCGCACGTTGACTGAAGCACTTTCCCATTTTACACAAGACACAATTCAGAAAGCACTCCTAATAGTCGATCCCAATAAATTTCGCGAACGAAGGAGAGCCGCACCTAAATCTCACAAATTGTAAATTCCGTCTATACCAGATAATTTCGATGACCACGAGTAGGAAGTTCATCAAAACATCCATGCCCTAAACGTAAGGAAATTCCATCAAAAGTTGAACTTTCACCACCGCTCCGGAATTCCAACATGCCTTGCGGGACATATGCTCTAAGGGCAGGGAGAAATTGCTTTGGAATGAGGATCCTTGAACATCTCACCACGGGTCAAAAAGAAACGCAGCGTGTCCACCTAATCACGTTCGCGCCTCTTTTTTACGATTATCTCGAAAACGCAAATAAGATACACTGGCTTTGAAGATAACCCGCTTCGCAGAGGTGTGAAACTCGCACCGACCATCGTTCTTTTTTCTGCGCCACCGCTACATCGGCTAATTTGCATTATACTTAAGCAGCACAAAGCGTGTACTCCCGACGGGTTCAACCGCAGCGATTTTGTAATTTTCCATCTTCAGAACCGCCTTTAACAAATCCATGTGCTTTTGCTTTAAAATGATCACATCATAGCGTGGCTGCTTGCGGGCGATATCCTGATCCGTGATTATGGGTATTTTTTCTTTGTTTAAATAAAAATTCCAACCGTTATCCAGGCGCCTGCGGTAAAAAGCGACGGATCCGTCTTTAGGCAGTAACGTGTTGATTTTTTGTGAAGCCCGACGGGCCGACTTAACCGGTTCAATATTGGGAATATAATAAACTTGTCCGATGGCGATGATGATCAAAATCCCAAGGGCAATTAAATTGCTTGCCAGCAGATGGCGCTTCGCTTTAGCCTGTTGAATTCCTTTGAAGATGATGGTTGCGGCAACTATCCCCATGGCACAGGAAACCCATAAACGCCAATCTGCTATTTCCACGGGAAAGATGTTTAAGGTTGGATAGGTATCCTTGAAAAACGGCACCATTAACGGAAACAATAGAACCGATGCCACGCCGATCAGCGTGATAATACCAACGATTTGAATAGATTTTGACGCCTCTTTGCGTTCGACCCAATTTGATACACTGTGGGCGATCAGCAAGCTAAACACCGGATAGATAGGCAACAAATACCGTTCCCGCTTGCTACTGACCAGGGAGAAAAAAATAAAAATCGTGCAGAACCAGACCACATAAAGCAGGATATACCTATTTTTCTCTTTGAGTTTTTGCTTTAGTTCCGGGACTGCGCCCAGCATGGCGACGAACCAGGGAAGCGTGTTGGGCCCAAAAAAGAGCAGGTATTCATACCAGGGGCGTTGATGAACATCTGCTTGAACGGCGCGACGCATCTGCTGCTTGAATAAGATAATCTGCGTATATTCTTCTCCGCCGACAATGCAGGCCGGAACCACCCACGCCGCGGCTACCGTCAGTGCGATTAGCGGACCCCAGAGCAAATGGAAAAAGGACGCTTGTTCTTTGCGGATGTACTTGATCAATTCCCAGATGATGTAAGCTAGCCAGGGCACGATAAGCGCCACGGGCCCTTTTGCCAGAATTCCTATTCCGCAGGTGACATAGGCAGCAATCAAAAATCGTGATTTCTTTTCCAAATCCCATTTCAGAAAAAAAAACAGACTTAAGGTAGTCAAAAAGGTGAGGGTGGTGTCAATGTTGCCCGTATGCATCAAAAGCGTATACAGGCTGCTGGTCATCAATATCAGTGCCGCGGTGAGTCCAATTTTTTTGTTTCCGGAAATTTGACCCAACAAATAGGTTAATAGTAAAATGCCTAAACTTGCAAGGGCCGACACCCAGCGGCTGGCGGTTTCAAAAGATGTCACCTTGGAAACCAAAATGGTGAGCCAGAAGAAGAGAGGCGGCTTTTCGGCATAGATCTCGCCATTCATGATCGGAATCAGATAGGACTGGTTGCGGGCCATTTCCCAGGCAACCTGCAAGTAACGTGGCTCATCCGGAGCCCACAGGCCTCTGTTGCCAATGGGCAAGGCAACAAATAGAAGCCACAGCAGCAAAAGGATGATGAGAGGATTTTTATTGAATACACGTTCCATTTAACACTTATTTCTTTTTACGGTGATCCCGAAAGCTCAAGTAAGTCATACATCCGCGGGTCGGTTCACCTCCAAAGCCTATTCCAATCCCTTTTTAGTCCAATGAGGCCATTTTCTTTTCGCGCCGGATCAAATATAGGTTGCGGCTGTAAATGAAAATTCCCAATGACTGCCCGAGAATAAAGACAGGATCCTTGCGATGAATTGCATACGCCAGCAGCAAACCCGAGCCGGCGATACTCAGGTACCAGAACACGAGCGGTACGATGCTTTTGCCGGCACGTTCGCTCGCGAGCCATTGTACCAGAAATCTTGCAGAAAAAAGTATTTGGGCGAAAAATCCGATGCCTAACCATAATTTATTCATATTTTCTATGTGTTCCTTAGAGATGATGATTTAGATTTTATTTCGGCCGAGACGACTCTTTTCTGCATCCAACGCACAGCAAAAGAATCGACTATTCCAACCCACAGACGATTATGGATACCGTAGCTCGTTTGGCCGTGTGTACGCGGACGGTGGTTGACCGGCACTTCGGCAATATTTGAAAAGCCGCGAATGCGAATCAAGGTCGGCAAAAAGCGATGGAATCCTTCAAACGGCGTTATTCGCTTTACACATTCGCAGCGAAACACGCGCAGTGAGCATCCCACATCCGTGATGTTCTCTCGGGTTAACCAATTCCGAAACCCGTTGGCGATGCGTGAAGAGATCTTGCGTATAAAAGAATCCCTTCGATTTCGGCGAACCCCGTTTACCAAATCACAACCATTTGCGCGCAAGTGCGCGACCAGGCTGGGGATGTCGTGTGGGTCATTTTGACCGTCTCCATCCATGGTTGCCAGCAATTGGCCGCGCGCGTGGCAAAATCCAGTATACAAGGCGGCGGATTGTCCATAGTTTTGTGATAATAGGACATATTGATGGTGGTCATCTTCCCGATTGAATCGCTGAATTTCGATCGGGCTTTGGTCGTTGGAACCGTCATCGATCCAAATACATTCCCATGAGTAAGGTAATGCCTGC
>JASFJP010000575.1:0-3443 GCA_050121225.1 Desulfobacterales bacterium | reverse complement strand
GGTTGCAAGAGAAGAAATGTTGTGTCGAAATGCCGCAAAGCCCGGTGATATTATCTTTTCTACCGGTTTTCTGGGTGATAGCAAGGCCGGACTGTATTTAATCTTGAATAACATCCCGTTAAACTCCGCGGAGCTGATAGGTTTGCACAAGGCACATCTTCTGCCTGAACCCCACCTGCGAGAAGGAAGGTTTTTAGCGTGCCGGCCGGCAGTGCATGCCGCCATTGACACCAGCGATGGTCTAAGTTCCGACCTCGGTCACATTGCAAACGAAAGCGGCGTCGGTGTCACGCTGTATTCTGAAAACTTGCCGATATCGGATTTTCTCAATAAATTTTGCCCACAATTTGATGTAGATCCGATCGATTACGCTCTATCAGGCGGTGAGGATTACACCTTAGTATGTACTATCGCACCGGACGAAGCCGACATAATTGCTGAACAATTTAAACAAGAATTTACGCGGCCGCTTTTCCGTATTGGTAAAATAACGCGGTCAAGGCAATTGAAAGTATTGCATCCGGACGGCACATCCAAACGCATCATCCCAACGGGATGGGATCATTTTAAAACTAATTAGTGCCCGTCCAAAAATTATAATAGGCACGAATTAGTTTCCAATTTGGAAATGAGCAATTTTTTCGATGAGCAAGGCCGCACAAGGGTTTACGACAAGGCGTACTGGTCGTACGTCGAGAAAGTAAGCCCGCGGAGAACGCAGCTCATCGGGAAAAGGGCCATTGCCGGATGGAAACTAATTAGGCCATAAGCAGGTAATAGGCCGCCGTTGCCACAGCCCACACAAGCACACCCAATGTGCCCACCACGCAGATACCGGCCAAAATTTTATGAAAATGGATTTCTTTCCTGCGCTCCTGGTAACCTAACACTAACCCCAACACAATCCCGGCCAATATCCCGCCACCATGCCCCCAGTTATTTATACCCGGAACCAGCAGCCCAAATATAAATAAAAACACAACCCAAATTGCAATTTGTCGATACAATGTCTGACCGTATACACCACCCCGACTCTTGCCATAGTATAGAATGGCACCCACCAGACCGCATACGGAGGCTGATGCTCCAATGGTATACGCGACGCCCATTATATAGGAAACCCAGAATCCAATAATGCCGCTCAAAATATAGATGATGATCATCCGATAGAGTCCAAATTCGCGGATAACAACCGATGCAAGCTGACGAAAGGCGGCCATGTTAAAAAAAATGTGCAGAATGCCCCCATGCAGAAAACCGGCGGATAAAAGGGTCCAAAGTCGATGATACCTATCGATGGGAATGGTACCGGTCGCCCCTAAAAGCAGCAGACTTCTGTCTGATGGAGATAAAAATGTAAGCGGGTTCATCGTCAGGCCGGTGGCTTTGGGGTTAAACAGAATTGAAATAATATACATGACCACATTGATGGAAATGACCAATTTGATGAATTGATTAGGATCGCGGAACCCCCGGGTCCAGGCATTATTTTTCCACCAGGATGTCGGATGTGCCGTACCACAATGAGGGCACCGTATCTCTGAAGTACTGATGAGTTTTCTGCAACTTGGACAAAGGATGGATTGTCTTTGATTCTTCATAGGAATTTTAAACCGAATATTGATTGTTTCCCGCTTCCGCACACCCCATTTAGAATTTCGAACTTAAATGTATCTACTGCTCAATCGCAGAAATCGACAGGGATTAGCTATTACTCAGACACCCAGGACAGAGAGTCCGGTACTAGAGGTCCGTCTACTTTTTCTGAGAGATTCTTCAACGTCTGTTGCAATTCGGACATTTTTTCATCGATGCTTAGCCTACTTGGAGCCCAGTCTGCAGGACAAGCAGTTTTAAGCTGTTCCAATTCGCCATTTATAGCCGTTACTATTGAGTGCAGACTTCGAATCGACGGAATTACAGCTTCTTTTTCAACTTCGGGCAAACTGTCTACTGTACGAATAACATCGTAGATCAATGCTTTCCATTCGGTGAGGTGCTTTTCTAGTGTATTGCAATAAGAAGTTACATCCATGAGTGCTTCCTTTCTAAAGAATGTATCATAAAGATTGAATCATGTTAAATTAAACTTAAGGGTGGTCCTTAGACCACCCTTAAAAGGAGGTTGATAAAAATAGAATCCAACAGGTTTGCAACTATTTACTTTACAATAATACCTTTACCCTTCTGGTCAAGACGATCAAAAATCCTCTCGATCTAAAAGGATCTCTAAGGCAGGTGATGCTTGCACCTTAAATGAGGTTGCAGTTTTATTTGACACGATAGGGTCTTTCACATATGATAGGCGGCTTATTCATATTAACTCGATAATTGCCCTAAACGGCATCCCCAAACATCATCATTGTCTTATAAGTATACCAAAGCGTTTCCTTTGCAGACAACGCATTGGCGCATATCATTTCGCTGCCAAATTGATTTCAACAAATTTGAGGATAGAGTGAACCGGGTAACTGAAAATAGCAGTCCAAAGCAAACCTTTTTAAGCGTAGTCATTTTAGCGATGCTCTTGATTATCGGGATCGGTATCTTTTTGATTCAATACCGCATTAACCCTGCCGTGCTGCGACCCGGATCGATCTTACCCACCGCTCAGAATGCATCGACATCGCTCCCGTCGGCATCCATAGAACAGATTATGCAGCTGCCACAGGGTTTGGTACCCCTCACGCCGGCAGAAACTTTTGATTCCCAAAATCTTTCCGATAAAATAGACGGCAAAGCCGAATTGTATCTATCGGCCGGATTTAACCGTTTAAACAGTCAACGTTTAAAAGGCGAACAAACCGATGACATCTGGTTCGAAGTTTTTGTCTACGACATGGGCACCGGACAGAATGCGTTTTCTGTATTCAGTGCCCAGCGACGTGAAGATGCAGAACCGCTTGATCTCGCAAAGTATTCTTACAAAACCTCAAACGCCATATTTTTCACACATGGCCCGTACTACATAGAAATAATTGCATCGGACGCGTCTGAACAGATTATGATACCCATGAAAACACTGGCTGAAAATTTCATCCACGAGACTCGCACAGACACAATTACCATCGCCGAAGAGCAATTGTTCCCCGAAAAAAATAAAGTAGCCAACAGCACCTCTTTAATCGCATCGGATGCATTTGGGTATGAGCGTCTTAATCAAATATACACAGCCGAGTATACATTGGATGGCGCTAAACTCATGGCGTATCTATCCGATCGTGGGAGCTCTGAGGAAGCCAAGAAGCTGGCCTCTGCTTATGGAGATTTTTTAGTGAGCTTCGGCGGCAAGTCGATTGATGTCAAATTGACGATCACAGGTGCTCGGCTGGTAGAGATATTGGACACCTATGAAATCATTTTTTCCTGTGGTCCCTACATAGCAGGTGTTCGGGAAGCAGCAAACCAGGAAGAGGCAAAGATACTGGCTATTCAATTATTCA
>JASFJP010000574.1:0-3464 GCA_050121225.1 Desulfobacterales bacterium | reverse complement strand
GTGCTCATGCAAGTTTCCGGCTATTCTTGCTCAATTTTATTAAGAGTAAAATTGAGAATTGGTTATTGAAATCTGCAATATTTTGGTGGTCCTCTATGACCGTGGGAGCAGGCACGACATATCTAGTTTTAGGCAAGCCATAATTTGTTACATTAGCTGACGAAATATACAGTTGGAAGTTTTGCGAACTGTAGAATGCGGTGCGCGGTTTTGGTATATGTAATGTTTTCAAATTGATCTCAGAACAATTGATATTTTGATATTTCTCCATATATCTGGAGTTGACATCGCTCTGTGAAAAGGGGAATATTTTCGATCGAATGTTAATGGTCGGCAGCAGAAGAGTCGCATGACACTATATTTCTGTCAGCTAACGGGAGGAATGCACAACGCAGAACAAAAAGTCATGAGCACGAACGTTGCGAAGCCCACAAGGGTGGCGATCATCGGTGCCAGCGGAACCTACGGCAAGGGTATCCTTGCCCGGGCCGAGGAGATCGGCGTTGAGGCTGCAGTGATCACCCGGTCGCCGCACAAATTTAAGAATGCAAAGCCGACGACTACGGTGGTTGAGCTACAGCTCTATGAAGAGGAAAGGTTGAAGGAGGCGTTTGTGGGCTGCGATGGCATCATCTCAGCGCTCGGCGACGACAGGAAGAAGCGCCCAAAGACGCACAACCTCCCGCACGTCTGGAACGCAATGAGGGCTGCCAGTGTGACAAAGTAAATCGGCATGGGCTCCGGAGCGATGATGATGCCAGGAGAGAAGCGCGGGGGTTTAAAGAACCAGTATATGAAGAAGTGGAGAGTTCTCCGCTTGATATGCTCGATATCCTTTCCTTTGAACAAAAAAAGGATCGGCGGGTCATAGATGCGCGGCATAGATTTGCAAGGAAACGGTATTTCGATAAACATAGGTGGGAACCGACGGATGAAATAGTAACCGCCATTGCAGAGGCCATATTCGGCAAATTAATTTGACGGTAGTTTTACATCGTCAAAAAACGAAAAAATATAGATTGCCAGATGAAATAAACCATAAATCATGCTGCCAATTGAGGTATAGGAGGAGGCACGCCATCCACAAGTTGGGGACTTGCAAAATGTTAGAGACTTGCGTATGCATTATGCAAGTGATGATACTGTAGACTCTGTCCTTTTTAGAACAGTTTCACAATTCTTGGTGTTAAACCGCGAAATCATATTCAGTTTAAAAAGATGTAAAAATTTATTCCAAAGCGAAAGGTCTCCTATGAAGGAATTGCTCATTTCATCGGAAAAAATAATCGATTGTTTAAACGACGGTGTTTATGTATGTGATCGCGACCGTCGGATTGTATTCTGGAGCAAATCTGCAGAGCGTATCACCGGATGGCGGTCTGAGGATGTTCTGGGCCGTGCATGTCTGGAAGACATCCTTAATCACGTAGATAAGGACGGGCACCGGTTGTGCGGTGAGGAGTATTGCCCATTGCATCGGGCCATGATCACCGGAGTCACCACAAACGTTCCCATCATCGTTTTTGCGCTATGCAAGGATGGACGTAGGGTTCCTACCCAAGTTACCACCGCTCCGATTCACAATGAAGCTGGTGAAATTATCGGCGGTGTTGAAACGTTTCGTGATGTAACTCCGATAATGGTTGACCTTGAGCGTGCCCAAAAAATACAGCGTCAAAATCTGCAGCACGACCTGCCCGAAGATCCACGATTGCGTTTTTCGACCTTCTATATGTCCTATGACATTGTGGGTGGGGATTATTATGCCATCCAACCGCTGGATGCTGACCGGTATGGATTTTTGCTTGCCGATATGGAGGGACACGGCGTTGCTGCAGCCCTTTACGCTATGCATTTAAGCATCCTATGGAATCGCCACTTTCAGCTCCTGAAAAGCCCGGCCGATTTTGCTGCTGCGATCAACGAAGACCTTGTTAAAATATTTGGCAGCGTCGTTACCTTTGCAACGGCAATGTGCGGTATTATCGATGCCAGTGCCGGAACGCTTTGTTTCACTGGAGCCGGCGGTCCAACACCGCTAATTATCCATGAAAATTGGGCCGTTGAGGAGCCAAAATCTACAGGTCCGCCTTTAGGAGTCATGGAAGATATCCCCTACAAAGAGAAAACGGTAAAATTGGAACCCAGTGATTCAATCCTTTTGTTCAGTGATGGTGCAACCGAGATACAAAATGCCCAGAATGAATGGCTTGGTGTCGAAGGATTCGTGCAAATATTAAAGAGTCTCGAATATCCCAAATCTTCTCTAAGCATGAATACTTTGGAGGAGAAATTATTGATGTTTTCAAACGATATCAGACTTCAGGACGATATAACGATTATAGAAGCACGCTATCTTGGCTGAAGGGATCATTAATTTCGATAAACATGCCCATCCCGCAAATATTACCGGTTAAAAAGTTTAGTTGCTGGCAAAGAAAATTGGTAACCGCTTTTTTATCAGAATAATATCCTGATTCAAAAAACCTAAAAAAGGGGGAAAAAATGAGAACAATGATGATTTTTTTTGTGGCATTGGCAATCCTGCTATTGGGGATTAACAGTGCAATTGCCCAGCAAGACCTGGTTGAAACAGTCGCTAATGGCTGTAAGACGGAGCTTGAAAAATACTGTAATCAGGTGACACCTGGGCAAGGCCGTGTTTTGGCTTGCCTTTACGCTTATGGAGATAAGCTTTCATCAAAATGTGAGTATGCCTTATATGACGCCGCAGTTCAGCTTGAACGCGCGGTTGCAGCCCTTAGCTATGTTGCAAACGAATGCGATGCGGATATGGAAAAATATTGTGCGTCGATTGCGCCTGGTGAAGGACGCTTGCTCGAATGTCTCGAAAAACATGACAAAGAAGTGAGCGGGCGTTGCAAACAGGCCTTAAAGGATGTGGGATTGAAATAAGCTAATCGGGTCTGCTAAGGCTTTTGCATGAATATTTATTTTTCAGTTATACAATCAAGCTCTCTGAATACTTAAATCTTTTAGTTTAGCAGAATACATAAAACAAAACTTCAACATTTTGAGACCGGCATTAGACTCGATTGTCCGATGCCGGTTTTTTTGTTTTCCAATTAATTCAAGATCCGGTCTATTTATTTTAGGATTGCCAAATGAAATGTGCAATAATTTTAGGGGAGTTCCAAAGATTCGATACAGGCACGCAACCTAACAAAAATAAAAGCTCAAAAAAGTGTGGGTTTGTCATGGTCTAATCTACAATTCAGATCGATAATGGCTGGATACTATATATTGTAGTCTGGTCTTTTTGAATTTTCTTGAGTTTCGGTATTGGATATGAAAAAGATGAATTCAGTTTCTAAGGATTTTACATTGCTGCGATACCATCTTACGTATATGTACTTGGGTGATTTCCCATGTATTCTCAATATATCTGTAATCCGAATTTACTGATATAGAGTTGATTCCAAATACGTTAGGGGTTGAAATCG
>JASFJP010000573.1:0-3469 GCA_050121225.1 Desulfobacterales bacterium | reverse complement strand
CCACAAAGCAGCCTGTGCGTTTCCAAGTGCCACTCAAAATGAAATCAACCAAAAGGATGCTCAAAATCTTATAAATAACGGCATTACAGTGGTTTGTGAAGGTGCAAATATGCCCACCGTTCCCGAAGGCGTAGACATATTTCTGAATGAGAAGATCCTTTATGGACCTGGCAAAGCCGCCAACGCCGGAGGTGTTTCGGTTTCAGGTTTGGAAATGACACAAAACAGTATGCGGCTGGCGTGGACGCGCGAAGAAGTGGATAACCGGCTGCGGATGATTATGAAAAGCATCCATCAAACTGCTTTGGAGGCGGCTGAACAATACAGCACTCCCGGCAACTATGTGAACGGTTCCAATATTGCAGGATTTGTTAAGGTCGTTGATGCTATGTTGGATCAGGGGTTGGTTTAACCGGCATATCGCGTGGAGCATAGGGCACAGGGTGGAAAGGCTATTAGATTGGATCATTGCCCAAAAAGCCTTGTATCCTAAAATAAAGTGGCAAGAAGTAAGAAATATAAAGTCCTTTTATATAGCAATACAGCAATTTTGCATTTCTGAGCGAGATCGGTTTATTTAGTCGGTAGGAGGGAATGCTTAACATAATTATCATTGGTTTGGCGATTGTATTACTTGCCGGTCTCCTTTATTTTGAAAAAGCGAATCAATTTAAAGGAAAGGTGCTTACCAAAACCGTTGTTTCCTGCCTTTTTATTCTCGCGGCGCTTATCCAGCAGAATTCCATACCCGGGTACCATGTATTGATATTGATTGGTTTGATTTTTTGTTTGGGTGGCGATGTTTGTCTATCACTACCTCAGGAGCGGATGTTTCTGCTTGGTTTAGTTTCGTTCTTAGTCGGTCATGTTTTCTATGTTTTCGGCTTCTTTTATGCTGCCGATTTGAGTTCTTGGACATGGACCGGTATTGTGGTCAGCCTGATCACCAGTTGTGTGGTATTTGTGTGGTTGAGACCCTATTTGGCATCCATGCTGATACCGGTTGTTTGTTATATTTGTGTGATCACTTTCATGGTTGTGGGAGCCTGGACAGTGGTCGGGGATTCCTTGCTGGATGTGAGGGGGCGATTCCTGGTTTTTATCGGTGCCCAGAGCTTTTATTTCTCAGATGTATTCGTAGCTCGTGATCGGTTCTTGAAGATGGAGTTTATCAACCGCCTTTTTGGTCTACCGATGTATTATCTGGGCCAGTTTTTATTGGCATTTTCAATTGGATGTTTAAAGCCGGCTGCAATGTGATGTGTTTGCGGTTCAGGGTTCTGCCCAGCCGCTGGCCTGAAAAGTGGGCAGTCAAATCGAAAATGAGACTTCAGCCTAGCGATGATAAAAGAGCAAATATCGAAATTAGACATTCGTCTCAAGACGGTGAGATGGTGGAAGTTTTTTAGTCTTTCACTATTTTTCTATAGGCTGCAAACGCCAGAAAACCCCCCGTAATTCCGCCGCCAGCCTGGATCAGGTTAGGAATAATTTCTGATACGGCCCCCTGAAGACCAATGTTTGGCATTAATGCTTCAGCAATAAAGTAGCATGCAACCATCGATGCGCCGCCCAGCAAGAGCAAAAGCCAGTGGCTGAATTTCTGCCGGCCGGATGCTAGCGCGCACAATCCACCCTCTGCTCCCTTGGCAACTAATGTAATCGGCGCAAACATGCCGAATCCGCCAATTATATCTGCCAGCGCAGAACCGATTCCCCCTGCACCCGCACCCCACCAGAAACTTCTTTTGCGGCTCAGGCTTCCCAATACCAAACCGGAGAATACCACGGCGACATCCCCAAAATTGAAATAGCCTCGGCTGGGTAGCGGAATCCTGATAAACAGTGTTATCAAGGCAACAACTACGGTAAGTGCGGTAAAAGCAATTTTAACATTTTTCATTCTTTAGCCTCGTACAAATGTTGATATCGGTTTCTTAGCAACCGGTTTGAATTCTCAATTTCCTCATAAAGATAAAAATACAGAGCAATTATGAGGCAGGCGTACTTCTTTAATGCGTATTTTAATTTGCTGCCGGCTTTTAACTCCGAATAGGTGCCCAAATACCAGGAGAAACGGCGCAATATTTTTTCACCTTTTGAAAACGCCGATTTTATTGTGATTAAATAAACCCTTTTTTTCATTGAAATCGGTAAGTTGAGGATATCGAGGTAAGTAATGTAAGTCAATATGACTTTTAAAAAAATCAGTGAGCTCGGAAACACAAGGCATTTAATAAGCGTATCCTCTAACCAATCCTGCCTGCCAAGCAGCTGGGTATAGTGAAAAATCAGCCCGAAAACAAAGAGACTGAAAACAAACGGAAAACAAAACCTCAGCAAGGAAATCGTTTCGCGCACCGTAAATCGCAGCATATTCCATCCAATTACTCCTATAAAAACGACCAGTTGAATGGGGATGTGATCGTAAAAAGGGCCGAAAACAAAAAGCCAGAAAAACGAGAGTATAAACATGAAAATGATGGTAAGTTTTAAAATTACCATGACTATTTTTTCTTTACCCGGACGTTTTTAAGGCGACCATCAAAATCAATCAATTCGAACCTCACATCGCAGGTCCTATATTTTTGGGCAAGGGCATCCGGGCAGCTGTAGCCTACATGGGTAACGATAATATAGGTCCGGATAAATGAATCACTCCAATCGAAGATAAATCCATAGTCAGGAAAATATTTATCAAACTCATCCAATATGAAAACGGTTGCGGATTTGTTGTTATTGATCCATAACCGCAACAGTTCAACCTCATCATTGTCGGGCACTTTGATCCCTTGGACCGAGATTAGTGCTCTCAGAGTATACAATTGAGTTCGAATATCCTGACCGATGTATATATACTGGATTTTGTTGTTATTGAGGCGGGGAATAATTATCTTTTCTATAAAACTTGTTTTTCCAAAGCCATTGCCACCCCTGAAAAAAAAACAATTGTCTCTGTTTTTAAAATCAAGATCGTCAGAAAGATTAAAGTTTAGGCCGCGTTCTTCTAAACGATATTTTCCTTTTCTTATCTCCATCTCCTCAAAGTATCTCTTGAATGTGGTCTTTTTTATGGGTGAACAGCCTAATATTATGGGTTGAGCGCATTTCTCTGAATTTAGTCAATAATTTCAATAGATTGTCTTGACTTACGGAGTCCAGAACATTATTTAATAACAATTTTAGACCTTTGATTTTTCGATCGCGAATCACAGCGATGATTAGAAGGCAGCCTATGATTGCTTTTTGTCCGCCGGAGTAAGTATCGAAATCTTTGTTCCCTTTTGCATCGTGTATCTCAAATTCTTCAGCCTCATGCATGATTTCCTTTACCTTTGCGACGTCATCGGTGCGCTGGAGCAGCCAAATTTCCTCACGCATGGAAGACGAGATAAAAAGATGATTAAAGTCCAAAATCAGGTAACCATCCCCGTATGTCTTCAATATTGCGTTTAAATTGTAAATTGCC
>JASFJP010000572.1:0-3476 GCA_050121225.1 Desulfobacterales bacterium | reverse complement strand
GGCATCAACTAAAGCCTCAAGTTCGGCAAGGTGTTTGAGCCCTCTCGATGTGACCGCATCGGGAAACAGTGCAACACCGTCATTAACCAGAGTGCAGTTCTTAATTTCGATATAACAGCGCTGATTATCACCGTTGGTTAACAACAGATCGATACGGGAATGTCGGCCGATTTTAACTTCGCGTTTTACTGTCTCGTAACCGGACAGCTCTGGCACCCGTCCGGATTTTATCGATTCGAACACCAGCCGGTTCGGAACATGGGTATTAATGCCCACCAGAGAGGTCGGCATATCGATTAATTCCCAAGTGTATTTAAGTTTACGCTTAGGGTTGTCGTGACAGGAGATATATACAGGGCGGCCTGGTTCATAACATCCCCTCATGCTTCCAGTATTCGGGCAATGCGCGGTTACAAGGTTCCCATTTTTCAATTCTACGTCAGCCAAAAAACGTTTGTATCGTTTCACCAGAATTCCGGCTATAAGTTCCGGCCACATCAACCGGCCCAGTTGATTGAGCTTTTTCATTTAACTTAAATATTTTTCTTCGATAAACGCGGCTATTTTTTCGATGTCGTCAAGGCCGAATTTGGGTACATTCACGTCGATCTGCGTATCGCTGACTACAGCAACCAGGTGTCTATCGCTTGTCAGCAGCGGGTCACTGTGTCTTGCAGCTCGCACAACTTCGATTTTAGGTTTTCTTTCCTTTTTAAAGCCTTCTGTGATCACCAGGTCCATATCCCCAAAATAAGTAAGCAAATCATCCAGGGTTCCATGTTGATCATTTTTGACCAAGGCAATTTTTCCAGGAGATGAAACTAAAACGGTATCAGCCCCGGCATCTTTATGCCGCCAGCTATCTTTACCGGTTTTGTCAAAATCAAATATGTGATGGGAATGTTTCACGGTCCCAATTCTAAAACCTCGCTGTTTCAACAGAGGAATCAATTTTTCAATGAGTGTGGTCTTGCCAGTTTGCGATCGACCGACTATACAAATTATCGGCGGCATATGGATCTCCCTGTAAAAATGGTCCCTAAATAGTGGGCGATTGTATAAAAAAATTTGCAGCTCGTATATGCGAACCCCAACCGAACTCGCATGAGCGTTTGGTCAACTGCCCAAGATTGAAAACTATGGTGCAAATAGCATATTGTCAAGAACAACCCGGAGAAGGGTAACTCAATTTGGAAATATGGGGATAGTTAATTTCAAAAAGGATTAACTCTACCCCGTTGATAACCGGCGTTTAATGATTATCCTAACTCAGCTTTTCAAATGCCTGGTTTGAATGCGAATAATTACATTAATGGTAGCTAGCGCTACTGTATCACCATGATATCAAGCCGTTTGCTAATAGAGGCGGCTGGGTTCAGATACTATCATGCCCTTGCTTGAAGTCAGAAATCTAGTCAAAACCTACAAAAATGTCGCGGCCGTCGACGGTGTCAGTTTTTCCGTGGATCAGGGGGTTTGCTTCGGGCTTCTGGGACCTAACGGTGCCGGAAAGACCACCACCATCGAAGTCATCGAGGATGTTATCCTGCCCACATCGGGCGAAATCTTATACAAAGGCAAACCGCGCTCCGCTTCTTTTACCGATGAGGTAGGTATTCAGTTTCAAAGCACTGCCCTATTATCTTTTTTAACGGTTCGTGAAACATTGAAAACGTTTCAAAGCCTCTACCGCAAAACCATTAGCATCAATGAACTGGTGTCGGTGTGCCAGCTGACAGATTTTCAAAATCAATACAATGACAAAATTTCAGGGGGCCAGCGTCAGCGCTTTTTACTCGCCCTGGCACTGGTCAATCAACCTGAGCTGCTGTTTCTCGACGAGCCGTCTACAGGGCTGGATCCTCAGGCCCGCCGAAATCTATGGGATCTTATTCGGCAAATCAAGAAGGAAGGCAAAACCATAATTTTAACTACCCATTATATGGAGGAAGCTGAGCATTTATGTGATGAGATTGCCATTATGGATTACGGCAAAATAATTGCCCATGGTACGCCGCAGGAACTTATCAAACTGCACAGCCCCGGCATGACCATCATCCTCGCCAAGGATCGCTTCAAGATCCCCCCGGATCGACTTTCACTGCCCTTTCGTGAAGTAAAGAACTCCATTGAAATAGAGACGGATGATGTCAATACCTGTTTAAATTTTCTAATATCCCAAGACACGGATTTATCGGATCTCGCCATACGCTCTCCCAACTTAGAGACCGTGTTTTTAAATTTGACCGGAAGACGACTGCGGGAATAATCATGAGCCTGAAACGACTTTGGATTATCTTCAAAGCACGAAATCGTGAATTTTTTCGTGATCGTGCCGCTTTTGGCTGGAATTTTTTGTTTCCATTTTTAATCATAGCCGGATTCGGCATTATTTTCGGTGGTAAGAGCTATACTGAATATAAAATTGGGCTGGTTCCCCACGAACGGGGAATGAGCGCGATGCAAGCAGACGCCATACCTGAAGGACTGCGCAATATGCGTTATCTCAAGTTTATCGAATTCGCCACATTGTATGAGGGGATGGAGAAGCTTAAACATCACAAGATTGATTTCTTGTTGAAAACTGGAGGTCGGCCTTACGAATACTATGTCAGCGAATCTTCTCCCAAGGGGTATGTATTAGAACAAATGTTTAAAGCGAGTCTAGTTCCTCCAAATATCAAAACCGAGGCCGTAAAAAAAGAGATACAAGGCAGTGCGGTGCGATACGTTGATTGGTTGTTTCCGGGAATTTTGGCGATGAACATGATGTTCAGTGCGCTTTGGGGGGTTGGTTACGTGGTCGTCCGTTATCGCAAAAATGGCGTATTAAAACGCCTCAAAGTTACGCCCTTAAACGCTCTGGAATACTTAGCCGCCCAGGCCATATCTCGGATTTTTTTGCTCATGTTCACCTTGGTAATTGTGTGGACGGGATGTAATCTGTTTTTTTCCTTTAAGGTGGTGGGATCCTATCTGGATCTCTTTATCGTTTTCTTTCTGGGAAGCCTGAGCCTTACGGCATTAGGACTGGTGCTGGCATCGAGGGGAACCAGTGAAGAGTTCACCACCGGTATTCTAAATTTCATCTCTTGGCCCATGATGTTTTTATCAGAGGTGTGGTTCTCTCTGGAAGGTGCCCCGCAGTGGGTCAAACAGGTGGCCCAAATTTTTCCACTGACGCATATCTTGAAAGCCGTCCGCAAAATCATGCATGACGGTGCTGGATTGAGGGATGTCGGCCTAGAAATCGTCATCTTGTCAATCATGACCCTGGCATTGTTGACGCTGGGTGCCTCCATGTTCTCGTGGAACAAATAGATCCTCACAGGTTAGTTAGGAATTCCGTTGCATAATTTTATAGATAATTCTTCATAATTGACCCCCTCTGAAATTGTCTATTCTTTATAACTCGCTGAATTTCAGTATATTTCATTCTTTTCCCATTATGGCACGCTACTTGCTGTAACTTACTT
>JASFJP010000571.1:0-3481 GCA_050121225.1 Desulfobacterales bacterium | reverse complement strand
CGATCTCCTGCGGCAATTGAATGTCGACGTAGGCACGGATGCAACCGCCGCGAAACTGGCTAATGGTAGCAATATTTCTGTTGGGGATTATAATCCGCTGACCGTGCAAGTTAATCAGCACAGTGAATCTAAGTCCGATGCTGTCGACCTTGCCGATTTCATCGCCTAGTTTAACCATTTCCCCGATAGCTAGTGCATCCGAAAAAATCAGCGTGAGACCAATCACCAGATCCTGCACAAATCCTTGCAGACCAAAACCGACTGCTAATCCGATGACCGTTGCGCTGGCAAAATAAGTCGTCAGTGAAATTTTAAATTCGCGCAGAATCATACCGACGGCCACAAAATAAATGGTAAACGTCACTGCACTGACCAAGATTGTAATGATGGTGGCAAGCTTGGGATATCTCCGAGTCAGGATCTCTTGTGATGTTTCGTTACTGTCTACCTTCATCGTCAACAGATATTGGCTGAACCGGCGGATAGTCTTGACGATAAAAATTGCGGCCACAGCCAAAACGATAACGATAAAAATTCTCAAAACCGGGTTCATGTGGGTTAAGATATCTACCAGCTTCATTTTTTTATTTCCAATTCAATCGATTCAACGAATAATTTTAAAAAGTTAGGATTTTAGTTGTTCAATGCCTAATATTATTTCTAAAGTATAACCGGACGCTTCTGCCTGTAGTTGATGCTGACCGCCAACTGCCACAGTTAAGCTATCTCAGCATTTTTTGAGAAAGTCATCTTGCGAGTTAGTCATAACCACTTCTTTTTTCTGAAAAATATTAACATTACAGCCGCGACGGCAAGCATTACGCCCCAAAAAATAAAATAGCTGTATTTAAATTTGAGTTCGGGTAGATACTCAAAATTTGTGCCATAGATGCCGGCAATAAATGTGAGCGGGATAAATATGGCGGCAAAAATCGTCAGTACCTTCATAATGTCGTTCATTCGATTGCCGACGACTGAATTGTACAGATTCAATTGATCCGAAAGCATATCCCGGTAAGTATCGATGGCCTCCGCCGCCTGGGTAATCAGATCCTGCAGGTCTTTTAAAAAAGGAACCGTTTGATCATTGATGAGTTCGGAATCCAATTTTGACAGCTGTATGATGGCTTCCCTGCCCGGTCTAACGGACTTTCTTATAAAATTCATTTCTCGTTTAAATGCATTAATCTTTTCCATCACCGCCGGTTCGGCTCTCTCCAGGACTTCTTCTTCAATGTCTTCAATTTGCTCGCCCAATCTTTCAACGATGAAAACATAATTTTCGACCACGCAATCCAGCAAAGCGTATGCCAGATAATCTATACCCGATGCCCGGATCCTGGCTTTTCGTTTTCTGATCCGCTCCCGAACCGGTTCAAATACATCACCCGGTTGCTCCTGAAAAGTCAGCAGAAATGTGGCGCCCAGCACCATACTTAATTGTTCGGAGATAATCAGTTGTTTTTCTTTGTCGTAACGAAGCATTTTTACAACAATGAAAAGACAATTATCAAATTCCTCAAGTTTGGGACGCTGTCCGGTATTCAGTATATCTTCCATTAACAGCGGGTGCAGATCGAACGTACTCCCAATATCTTTCATCAATGCCAGATCATGGAGCCCATCAACATTGATCCAGGTAACCGTGTTGGTTCGTTTGAATTCTGCTCCTGCGGCAATATCTTTTAACTCGTCCTCCTTTAATTGAGCCCCATCGTAATCGATGACACGAATTCGAATATTTTCTACCTTTTTGTTTCCAACGAAAACCAAAGAACCTGGAGACAGGCCTTTGATCTCTTCGCGTTTCTTGAAAAATCTCGCCATAATGTTACCTCGCTCTTGAATGATTTCAGCAATTGAATGACAAAACGTAAGATGCTTAAAAGAGTTTTCGTTTTACCAATTTGGTTTTGAAACCTGTTTTGCGGTCAACTGAAGGGTATCATCCACTTTTTGCGATAAGTTTGGCCCGCCGTCTGCGTCGACGGTAAAAATGGAAAATCCATACCAACAAACCAACAATTGCAACACTGCCCATAATATAAATCTCGTATGATTTGAGCTTGCCGATAAAAACTTCAAGGGCACGACCAAAAAGAAAGCCACCGGATGCGACGGCGACCGCCCATACCAGTGCTCCGGCGGCATTGAGCAAAATGAACTTTTTGAAAGATACGGAGCTCATTCCAATGACAAAGGGCGCAACCGTGCGCAATCCGTAAAGAAACCGAAAAAACAGAATCATCGGTGTTTGAAATCGATTCATCATCTTGTGAATTTTTTCCGCTTTCTGCTTCCAGGTAGGACGCCTGGACAGAACCGCCTGACTGTGTTTGCGCCCCAAATAAAAAAAAAGCTGATCGCCGCAGAGGCTGCCCAGAAAAGCGGCTAAAATCACCCAGGTCAGTACCAGATAACCCTGGTGGGCTGCCAGACCTGCCAGCACCAGGATGGTTTCGCCTTCTAAGAATGTACCGATTAAAATTGCGGCATAGCCATAATTTTCGATTATACTTTGCAGGTCCATCAAATCCGCTCCTCACTTGATACCTGAATTTTGCTCGAAGGTATTGATCATAAATCCGGCGTGATTGGTGATCCCAATAGCCGTTTTCAAGGAGTCACGCCGAACCTTTGTGTACAGATGCGTGTGATAAGCGATGATAACCACAGCGGCTGACATCACGAGCATGATTTCATACAACGAAAAAATGGACATGTTTAGCTCCTACCCGGTAAAAAGTCCTTTAATACTTCTCCCCGATGGTACATCAAGCCCAGTTTTGGTACAATGAGTTTTCAGCCTACTCCTCACCTCTGCTTTCGCCTGCCTGCAGTCGGCTTTCACAGTTGAAGCTGAACGCCGACTTCGATAATCTGGTCCGGTGGTATGCCGAAAAACGAAGCGGCATCCATTGCGTTGCGTGACATAAAAATAAAAAGGTTGGAACGCCAGCGACTCATTACCGGATCGGTGCCAATGGACAGCTTCTCACGCCCCAAATAATAGCTTGCTTCTTCCAGTTTAAAGTTCAGTCCCTGCTCATGTGCAAATGTTAAAATCTTATTTATTTTCGGTACTTCCATGAAACCATGATGGGCGATGATCTGAAAGAACCCCCCGCCTAACTTTTCGGTTTCAACTTTGTCAAAATTTGGCACCCGCGGGACGTTTTCAGTTTTGAAATGCAGGATGGCGACATCGGAATGAATTACTTTATTGTGTTTCAAATTTTGCACAAGCGTTGACGGAACCACGTCAGGATTTCCGGTCAGGAAAATGGCCTGGCCATTGACTCTCTGTGGTGGATTTTCATCCAGGCTTTTTTTGAACACGTCAAATGACGGTGTGAACGTTTGAAATTGACCTGCCAGTATCCTGCGCCCCTGCTCCCAGGTCAACATAAACGTAAAGAAAAATGCACCAATTGCAAGCGGAAACCACGCTCCGTGAAAAATTTTGCTGATATTCGCACTG
>JASFJP010000570.1:0-3491 GCA_050121225.1 Desulfobacterales bacterium | reverse complement strand
TAGCTTAACTCCGTACAGCCCTCCAAAATATTTGTGTAGGATTTTGTGAATTTAATTTTTCAGGTTAGCCATCGCGAATACACACTTTTTTCAGCTAATATTTTGGTTGGACTTCGTGCCTCCTCCTGAAATTTTGGATGACCGAAAATTTGTTAGATGTGCTGATGTAATATGAAAAACAGGATTTGGCAGCTTCAGTTTAAATCGCAGCAAGCGATCCCTTGGCTTTTCTCCCTGATGCTTCCTGAGATAGCCGGCCAAAAAGTGAAAATATCAACCGATCTCGAAACCTGTGATATGTCTGACATATCGGCAAAGTCGCAAAACTCCAGATAAGTAAGATGAAATACCAATAATTTAGATTCGTTAAAAACCTGACCTTAACACCATTCTCGGCAAATCGGAAGTTGATTGAATTTTTTACCAGATTTCTTCAGCGTATCACCTCGATCTTGTATCAAATAGATCTTGAAAAATAAAAAACCATTTGGGATGCATATTATTGCAAAGGTTTCCGCAAACCATAACAGCGATAATAGGAGGTGCCCAAATGGTTAAAAGATAAAAACTCAATAGCAAGCAAGAAAAACCTTAATCGTAAAGGGCTTAATAAAAATCGCACCAAGGCCAGAAAAATCAATGCTTCTACGGCCTATGAGACCTGCAGCGAGCAATTGAGTCCATTTGGCGGGCTTTTGGCGCTGATCAAATTTTTGGATTTGGTCAATTTTCATAAAATCTTTAACTTAAGACTATGGCAGATGGAAAATTTATGCTTAAAAAAATATTGAAAAATAGATACCTGAATTTTTAAGTAACAAGCATTCACCAAGTCAATTGCGGCAACTTGAGCTCGAAATTCACTCAGGGGTATTTGCGTGCAAAATTCAGGTAATAATCAGATCGTAATCTATGTCAAGTCGGGATTAATCTTTCGGGAAAATAAGCTAAATTTCAAATAATTATCTGACTTGGTTTATCCCGTTGGCCGAAATAAAACAGTAATATGAACGTTTCGTATTCCAAATCGATCTAGTGGGATCATTACAGCATGGTCCTTGGTAAGGCCCGGCGGAAACGCAACCGAAACAGGCATCTCTCCGAAGATAGCACCTTCACCGGCACAACGTGTACACTCATAAAATCCCACTCCTCCGTGACCGCGACAAGTCGGACAAACGGCTTGGGCGGGCACCATAATACTGGCATTTCCGCCACGCCGTGCCTGATCCGGCGTGAGTGTTACCTCAAGCGTCAGGTTTCGAACGCGACCCGATTTCGGTTGCGCGAGATTCGAAAAATTACTCCACAGCCAGTCAAAGATCTCATCAAAGGAAGGGGTAAACGACTGAAAAGACCTCACCGGTGATACATCACTGATATCCACAGGGCTTTCCTCGGGAATAAGCGGTTCGGGTTCAGGGTAAGAGGTCGTTCGCAATGGTTCTTTGGGCGGCACTTTTCTGATGTTCTGCTCATACTCACTTCGTCTGCGGCTATTTCCGAGCACCGAGTAGGCCTCCTGAATATCCCGAAATCTCGCGCTGCTTCCCCCATAGTGATCGGGGTGAAATTCCTTGGCCAGTCGACGATATGCACTTCTAATTTCATCCCCTGTGGCGTTCGGGGAAATACCCAAAATTGCAAAATAGCTTTTTGCCATGACATAGCTCCTCAGGTTATATCAATGGTCTCTACAAATGTTCTTTTATCGAAACCAAATTAAACACAAAGAATAATAAAGCGTTCATATAATCAAAATCACTCTTTTATACTTGCGATTGCCATGCTTTCTGTCTTTTGATCGGAATCGGACACGATAAACATCGTGCCAACTTTATTGCCCTCTCGTCCCTCTCGGGCAATTTCGACGGCAAGCACAATCACGCTCTCTAGAGTGTTCAAGTTAAACCCTTTTCGCCTCTTACATACTTTAGAGATGAGATTTTGTTCTCTGGTTTTGGTCATTTAGTTCCTTTTGTAATTTTTATTCTTTTGGTTTCTTGTTCTTTGGCTTTTTGTAATTTAATTTTAAGAACACCTCGCTTATAGCTTGCATCCACTTTATCCGGGTTTACTTCCGCAGGCAGTTCAATTGTCCGGTTGAAATATCCATATGATCTTTCAACGCGATAATATCGCTCTTCTTTTTGACTTTGCTCCTGCTTTTTTTCGCCTCTGATGGTCAGCAGGCGGCCATCAATGGAGATATCGAAATCTCTGGCTTCTATTCCCGGGATTTCCGCCTTGACCATAATATCTTTTCTACCCTCACTGATGTCCATAATTGGATCCCATTTTCCTTTTTTAAAGAAATATGATGACGGTAGAGAATTTGGCTCAAAAAATCGTTCGTACAGATTGTCAAATTCTCGCTGCAATGCATTTATCTGGTTTTCTTTTTTCCGTTTCCACGGTAGGACATCAAACATGTGTACCACCTCCTTGATAGAAAAATAACCTCTTCATTTTTCTGAGATAATCCCACAAAATTAGACTTAGGGCATCTGATAATAGGATAAGTTTAGTTAAAACGAATACAGCCGATCGGCTAATAAAACTGGAGGGTATGTAAGAAGCGTTTACATCATATCACCTCCTATCCTATCAGCCAAATTTAGCACTAATCAAACAAAAGGCGAATTTATGTAGAATCTACTGACTGAACTTGTAAATTATATCTATGATTTGATAGGAGCCGGAATCTCGTAAATCATTTACGCGCAGATCTTCCAGCTCCGCAAACCTTTTAACCTGTCTTAACCGTAATCTTTTTAGGGGTTGCCTTTTCAACCTTTGGAAGCGATAGGCGCAGCACACCATCGTTAAGCTGAGCATCAATTTTTTCCTGGTTGACTAATTCCCCGAGTGTAAACTGCCGGTAATACTTACCGGATTGATATTCAACCAAAATTTCTTGCTCGTCCGAGTTGTCGACAGGAGCAATATCAGCGGACAGGGTCAAGGTGTTGTCACGAAGATCAATAGTTAAATTATCTCCCTTGACGCCTGGCATATCGGCAAGCAGGGTGATCTCTTTTTCCGTCTCGAATATATCCACAGCAGGTGTGAACACCAAACCCGGCGTGGTCTGCTCGGCTGGGCTGGCCACCTCTTGCTTTTCTCGAGCCTTAAGCTCTTTGCTCTGTGTATTGGCCATTGCTAGATTCCTCCTTTGAAAAAATTTCTTCACGATTTTACAGTAATTTGTTTGGGCTTTGCGATCTCCGCTTTTGGAACCACCACCGTTAGTATTCCATGTTTCAGGTTGGCCTCCACTTTATCGGGATCGACTTCACCCGGAAGCCCTATCATCCTGGAGAATGTGCCGGCTTCGCGTTCTCTTCGGTGATACCTCGCACCTTCTTCTTCCGCAGCGATCTTTCTTTCACCGGAAATGGCCAGGTTGTTGCCTGTAACCTGAATATCAAGCCCATCGCCCTTCACACCTGGCAGTTCGGCACGAACATAATAGCTGTCCTTATCCTCTG
>JASFJP010000569.1:0-3502 GCA_050121225.1 Desulfobacterales bacterium | reverse complement strand
TAATCCAATTCTTATCCCACCATTCCACCGGATTTACAAACGTGTTGTGAACAATCATGCCGAAATGTAAATGATCACCACCGGCAAGCCCCGTGCTACCGGTACGGCCGATAGTCTGACCCTTGGATAGTCGATCACCGGGTTTAACGGCGATGTGGCTTAAATGAGAATACATACTAAAAAGACCCAAACCATGATCCAGTATCACTGTGCGACCGTAAATTCCGATATTATCTGCAAAGACAACAATGCCGCCGTTGGCCGCCGGTACAGGACTATTGGTGAGGGAAGCCAAATCGATCCCCAAATGTACCTGCCGATCGATTTCTCGCCCTTTATATGTATACGTTCGATGATCGGCAAATCGGGCGCGTGTGGCTGATTTCGGTAATCTGAGAAATCCGCCTTTCCAGTGGATTTTGGCATCGCTACTGTTACACGATTCCATTACACTTTGGTAGTCTTTCTTGCGTAAATCACGATTAATGACCAGAAATTTGTCCACTGCGGATAGGTTTGCATCTTGCGGGATTTCGGATGAAAATTCCGGCAGTTTACGGTTTAAAAATCCGTCTGAAACATTTATGGTATCCCGCCTGAACACTTTGCGACGGATATAATTGGGTATACCCACTTTAGTGCTATTTCCAGCGCGATCGACCGCCTCCACTGAAATTTTCGTTTTTGGCCCCTGGGTGTATTTAAGGGCAATGAAGGCAAGAAAGATATTTGGATCTGAGTAATAACCCGCATGTCCCGGGAAAAAATTATCACCAAGGTACACGCCGCTTTTCTTGCAGATTTCAGAAGTCCGAAAAATCACCAGTCCGGCTCCGCCCTGGCTCAAATTATGGGCTCGGCTGATTATCTCGATTTCGGGTGAACGGGTATCGATGGTGACCTTATTCTCAAGATACGTTTTGTTTCCCTTCCACCAACTCCGCCATGAGTGATCCCATACCGCCATACGTAGAACCGCTTCCCCGTCCTCAAATCCCAGTTTATCCGGTTCAATTTGCAGGTTCACAGATGTTTCACGACGTTTTCCGGATTTGAGAAAACCGGCAGATGGATATACTTCATCATGCAGAACAACTTCTTTGCCGTCTTTCAACACCGCAATCCAGAGCCGTCGCAGACCGCTTTTGACATCGGAAGCATGGATGGCAATACTGTGGGATCGGCCGATATAGGGGGACCGCAGATCCGGTTTCAGTGTCGGCTTTTGGCCTTCAAAGCGAACCAGCCATAACCACACGATAGTCACAAGAAGCACACAACAGCCAACGGCGATGATCCATGATTTTATATTTTTCTTCTTTTCTTTCAATAGGTTAGCAATACTCCTGTCGCGATTTTATAAATTATTAGAATAACAGCTACTCGTGGGATAATCAAGGCCTGTTTTCGTTTCTTGACTTTTACCACCGTGCAAGTTAAATATCCGGATTAATATTTCATATAGAATTGTGTTATTTCGTAGCTTATTTGGATTCCCCAAATGGCATGTTTTTGTTCATCTGGATTAGTTGATAATTGACGCGTAATTATGGCGAATCTAATCAAAACCGGAAAAATGGTCATCGGACAGGATGCACCGCTAGTGCTCATTGCCGGTCCCTGCGTGATCGAGAACTACCAGACGACTTATGAAATTGCTTCATTTCTCAAAGAAACAACCACCAAACTGGAGATACCGTTAATCTTTAAAGCGTCTTACGATAAAGCCAACCGGACATCAGTTAATTCCTTCAGAGGTCCGGGATTACACGACGGGCTTAAAATTCTGCAAGATATAAAAAATGAGCTCGGGATCACGATTCTATCGGATGTTCACCAAATCGGTGAAATTGCGGCTGCTGCCAGGGTGTTGGACATCATTCAAGTCCCGGCATTCTTATGCCGTCAGACTGATTTTGTGATTGAAGTGGCAAAAACTGCGAAACCCGTAAATATAAAAAAAGGACAGTTTCTGGCTCCGTGGGACATTGTCAATGTCGTAGCAAAGGTCGCTTCGGTTGGAAATCGGCAAATTCTGATTACCGAGCGCGGGACTATGTTTGGATATAATAACCTGGTGGTCGATTTTCGAAGTTTTCCGATCATGCGTGCCACCGGGTATCCGGTCATATTCGACGCCACCCACAGCGTGCAGCTCCCCGGAGGAGCAGGTGGCAGCTCGGGGGGGCAAAGGGAACATGCCCCAATGCTGGCCAAAGCAGCCGTTGCAGCCGGTGTCGACGGGATCTTTTTGGAAGTTCATAAAAACCCCGATCAAGCGCTTTGTGACGGCCCCAACTCCTTAAAGCTCGACACCTTATATGATCTGATCTCCCAACTTAAAAAAATCAGTAGTGCGATTAAACGTTGAAACATCATAACCAGCCCTTTGCCAGGGGCTTTTGCTAAGATCATTTGGGGCAAAAACCGTTGCGATACGATAACGGCAACAATGAACCAATCTTCTGCAGGCCTTTGAGATTACATATCAGAAATCGAAATAAAACTCCTGCCCGGCAAGCACGGTACCAACCGGACAACTCGAATGCCAAAAGATGAAATCATCACTTATGCCTAAGTTAAAGCAGATTCGGCTCTTGCTACTCGATGTGGACGGTGTCTTGACCGATGGAAGCATTATCTACAGCGATAGCGGAAACGAAACCAAACAATTCAATGTCAAGGATGGACTTGGCATAAGGCTTCTAATGCAGTCTGGAATCAAGGTAGGAATCGTAACTGGAAGAGATTCGAAAGCATTAACGTACCGCTGCAAAGACCTTGGCATTTCCATGATATACACAACAGTTCGCGACAAGGCCGGCATGCTGGATCGCATCATTGAAACAGTGGGGGGGGCCGCCGAAACGACAGCCTATATGGGTGATGATTTGCCGGATATCGCATTGATGGCAAGGGTCGGCCTGTCTATCGCAGTGGCAGATGCCCATGAGCATGTCCGCCGGCATGCGGATTGGGTTACAGCCGCAAATGGCGGATGCGGTGCGGTTAGAGAGGTCTGCGAAATGCTTCTGCAGGCGCAGGGCATTTGGGACAAAATAATTGAACGCTTTTAGCTATGTTTTTCGCGCGCTTGAAAAAGACAAAAAAAATTAACCTGATTTTGCTGGCAGTGATTCTTTTGGCCGTAAGCACTATCGTTGTGGTATTTGTTGGCTATCGCAGGATATCCACCGCACCGGAAATATTGCTATCTTCCATCAAAGAGGGGGCCAACCTCTCTATTGGTAAAATTCGACAAACAGCTACTCGCGATGGTAGAAAGGAGTGGAGCTTGGAGGCCAATTCCGCTCATTATATAGAGACCGAAAAAAAAGCGGTGTTAAAAGATTTGACAGTGACGTTTTTTCTTGAAAACCAGGGTGAAGTATACTTAAACGCCGAACAAGGAATTTTAAAAACGAATACAAATGACATTGAATTTTCAGGTAATGTTGTGATAAAAAATGCAGACTACAAAATGACAACCGACCGGTTGAAC
>JASFJP010000568.1:0-3516 GCA_050121225.1 Desulfobacterales bacterium | reverse complement strand
CCCTTTGCCAGTAAATACTCAGCGCAACGGATAGCACCAGCAGTCCCACAATCGGAAGCAACCGGGGGGCAGCCAAATAGAGCATCTCCCGCCAGGAAGAAAGAGCAAAAATATCGTTGGATCGAGCTTTGATGCCCCTGTCTATTCTTTCCTTGCGTTTTTTCATATGCTGTCGATTAGATTCTTTCTTCCAGCTCTTTTTGCACACCGAACAGGCCCGAAGGCTTAATAACCAATATGGTCAGAATTGCAATTAGCGGAACTAGCATCACCCAGTGGCTTTCCAGATATGTTACCGTAAAAGTTTGTGCATATCCGATTAAAAAAGAAGCTAATACCACCCCTCCGGTAGAGCCCAGGCCTCCGACAATACAAACAGCCAGGGCATTGATCAGGACACTGTATCCCTGCTCAACGTTTATCGTTCCGAGGGGCAGAATAACGATGGCTGCAATGGCGGCATAGGCGGCGCCAAAGGAAACACTGAGCATTGCCACACGATCGGAGTTGATGCCAAGACTCAGGGCAGTCCTTTCGTCCTGGGCAATTCCTCTGAATCGTAGCCCGGTGCGCGTATGGTGGGTAAAAAACCAGAGAAAAGCGGCCATAGTAGCGCCGATGATCACGATAAATACGCGCTGCATGTCAATGATCACCTGGCCCACCTCGATACTGTCATCCATAAAGACAGGCAAGGAATACTCAAACCCGATAAATCCCAGGTATTTGAGCAGTTCTAAAATAGCGAGTCCGATACCGAAGGTGGCGATAACTTCGGATAAGGCCATGCCTCGAATTCTAAGCAAAATAAACCGGTACATCAGTGCACCAGCGATCGCGGTAAGTGCAACGGCGAGGATAACTGCCATTAAAAAGGGTAGCCCAACTGCGTTAAAAAAAATCCAACACAGCAATGCACCCAAAATATATAAAGCACCGTATGCAAAATTGGCAACTCCACTGATGCCAAAGGTCAGGTTGAACCCCAAGGCTACCAGCATCAAAATCACACTGTTCACAATTCCGTAGACGAGGGTATTGGCTAACATGGAAAATCCAGAAAAAACCTGCCCACCTTTCCAAGCTTCAAAGGGGGCAGGCAAAAGTCTCAGTTTTGGGATAACTAAATGACAGGTTCTTACCTTTTTAGCGTTCTACTGTTTCTTTACCCAAGCTGGCAGCTCGATTTCTCCCTCGGCCAGGCTTTTCGGGTAAACAATCTTTCTTTTACCGTCATTGGTCCATTGAAAAAAAGCGCCGACAGCGGTTTCAGCCGGATCAGTGCCATACACTACCTGGTGGCCTTCATCGAATCGAATGCGACCCATAACACCTTTTCTGTCGGTTTTTTCAATTTCGGCTACAATGGCATCCGGCTCCAGTGAGTCGGCGCGCTCAATAGCCTCTTTGAGGATGTAAACCGATTCATAGGACGGTGCCGGGCCGTGACCGGATTGAATCCCTTTGCCGTATGTTTTTTTATACTTATTGTAAAAGTTTTTGGCTGGCGCATATTTCTGAGAAGGAATATTACCTATTTCGAATATGGCATTCATCAATCCGCCGATTTTACCGTCAAAGGTGTCCCAGGCAGCCTCACCGGCCATGGGAGAAATGAAACCGGCAATCAGGCCTGGAACTTTGAGGCTTTTCCACTGTTTAACTAGCACACCACTCTCAGGCATATCAAAACAGGTAAACAGCACGCCGGCCCCTTTGGCTTTGGCTTTCATCAATGCCGAGGAGAAATCGGAAAAACCGGTTGGAAATTGATCATGCCCAACGACTTCCATCTTCAAACCCGGATAAACTTTTTTTTCCATTCCGCCTGCCGTACCCCTTGCCCAGGCAACATCCTGGTTCATGATGTAAACTTTGTCGAAACCAAATTCTTCCTTCAGGGTTGCATTGGTTCCAGCCAAAAGTTTGACCCAATAGATAACATTTAAGGAAACCCGAAAAACGTATTTGTATTTTTCAGGGTCCTCTTTTATTTTGGCTTCGGTGGCAGGGCTCATGGCTACCGTACCCAGCATGGGCATTTTGTATTTAGCGAAAATATCCATCCCTGCCAGCAAAGCCTCGGACCGAAAGGGTCCTACCACGATTGCTATCGGTTTCTGTTCTAGAATCAACTTTTCGATACCCAGTAAAGCTTCCGGGACCGGAACGCCTGCTGCCGCATCGCGAAGATCGGCGGCGACAACTTTAAAAGGCCTCTTTTCACCGCCAACCATTACACCACCTTTGGCGTTAATTTCGCTTACCGCCATCTGGACCGCTTTGTGAGATTCCTTGCCCTCCAAAAAGCCTAGTGAGGTCGGCACTCCAATGACAATCGGTTCGGCGGCATAGGCAACCGATCCGGATACCAACCATGCGAATCCGACGAATAGTACAATTGCAAGCAAGAATGATCTTAGTTTCATGGTTTCCTCCTCTAATGTGAGATTTCCTCCATCCTCCACTGAAGATAACGAGCTTTAAGTAAATCTGTGCAACTATAGGTTGGGGGGTGTGGTGAAGCAACATACGTCACTGTCAGAAAATGACAGCGATGAAAATGGCTTTCAGAAAGTATTAGATATTCTCAGCAATATGAATAATATTTAGCAATTTAGGCTCATATTTTAATTGGGGTCCATTCCAAATAGCTATATAGTAGCTATAGGAAGCGAATACTGAAGTCAAGCATTTTATAAAACATTTAAAATCGGCTGGATATTTTGGAGATTAAAAACAACCGGCAAGAATTTTGCTCACCATATGCCGCCAAGCTCGCAGACGACAATCGCATGAATTTTAAGATTGAAAGACGCGCAGGCACTTTTTAGATTTCGATTTGCCTGATTGTTCACCATAATGAACAACACCCTGGCATAAATTTGGTGTTATTTTGGAGTATAAATCAATAAATATAAGATTTATACTAAATTTCCTTGACAAATTAATTCCGAATGATAGGATTGAAACCTGACGATGTTCATCTAAATGAACATGATTTTGTGGTGGAACAACTCCCGCGGTGTTTTCGTAGAGCTGTCACAGGATTCCCTACCGAAATGCGTGCTGCCTTTTACAGGACGAGTAGATGCTCACAGATGTCTACAGGCGATGATCCCAGCATTGGAGGTATTCAATGATAATTCAGATAGAATCTCTCGGGCTGCCGACCTTATCGAAGCTAATTGGCAAAACGTCACAAGTAGAAATGGCAGACGGAACCGTAGAAGATGTTATATCGCATATTGTGGATCGAATTGGCCAGCCGGCACGTAAAATCCTGCTGGATCAGACAGGGAATCTTGATTTTGCGATTCAGGTCATGGTCAATGATGAAGGCTTCCTGCCTAGAAACGAATATCCACAACGAATCCTCAAAGATGGAGATTCAGTGAAGTTTATGCTGCTGGTCGGAGGAGGGTGAAGTTATGCACGATAAATATCACCAAAATTTGTTTTTTGACTTTTTTATGCCTATCATTGACCTATCTATTTTTGAGTTACCGTGTAGAG
>JASFJP010000567.1:0-3525 GCA_050121225.1 Desulfobacterales bacterium | reverse complement strand
CTTTTCGGTTAGACCTTTTGGAAGGTATTTTTGAATTTTTTTGATTTTTTCTTCCGGTGAGAGGAGTTTTGGGGCTTCTTTTTGAGGTATACCTAATTTATGACCGCATTCATCGCAAAATTTGCCGCCTGGCCGATTGCTTATGCCGCATTCCGGGCAAATGGTTTCAAGTTTATTTCCGCACTCATTGCAGAATTTGGCATCGTTTCTGTTATCTGTTTGGCATTTTGGACATTTCATTCAAATAATCTGGTATTTAGCGGTTGGCGTTCTCCAATATTTCCCGAATAGGGTTGGCATTGATAAACGTCGTCCGGAGTTCTTCGTCTTCAAGATCATCCGCAGTAGACTTGACAACAGAGGCGGCCGTCTGCCATTGTTCTCGCTCAAGGTCGGGTCGGTTCATTTTTTCATAAAGCTTGGCCAACGCGGTATGGGTTATCCAAAGCTGCTTGGGATTTCCTACTTCCTCCAGCTTTAATAGGGCCTCCTTGAGGTTGGCCTCTGCAAGATCATAGGCACCCCTCTCGGCCAAAATTTGTCCGGAAAGCCTTTCCGCCCTGCCGATGTATTTCTTATAATGCCGTTTTGTTGCAACTTTGAAGCTTTGTCGAACAATCTTTTCAGCACCATCGAGGTCTCCCTTTTTCAGCATTATGACGCCTTTAAGATCCATCATGCGGGTGGACCACCGATCACGCATGTAATCGTAATTTGGATTTGCAATCTCTTCTTCGAAACAGGTAAGATCCTTCCAAGCCTGATTGGTCTTTCCCATCTCGAACTTGTTTTCTATGAGATTAGTTTCCGTCATAGCTTGGATTTCTGAAACCATATAAGCCATCGCGGGGCTCTTTTTCAGGGCGGTTATATTTTCTAATGCCTGGTTATTGAAATGAAAAGCTTTTTTGAGATTGTAAAGTTCCGAGTAAGTCCATCCCAGCGTGTTATAATATTTGCCTATAAAGTAATGCAGTGAATTTTTTTCTGCGATATCGAGTCCCTTTTCCAGGTATTGAAACGCCTCTTTGTATCTTCCGAGTTCTGTGAGGTCCCATGAAAAGCATAAGTTCAAATTATTTGCACCACTGATAAAGAACATGGATGAAAGCAGTTCAATTAGACCCTCGATGAGTTCTAAAGCTCGCTGGGGGTTCCCCCTCCATCGTTCATTCAGGCTCAAAAGCATTCGAGCAGTTAAGATAGCTAATGATTGTCCCGATTTTTCGGCCATTGCAAGACAGTGTTGCAATGTTTCACGTTCATCGGAACCCTGCCATTGATATCGCCAGTGGGCATGATATGCTGTGAACATTGCTTCAGCACCTTTGTCTCCCAGGTCGCAGGCAAGCTTCAATCCCTGATCACAAATATGGGGCGTTTTATCCTTAAGGGTTGTATTGTAAGTCATAAATGGTAATTCGGACAAAAATTCCAGCACTTTCGGCTGGTCTCCTGACTCCCGGGCTAACCGGATCACCTCCTGGTAGTTTTTATAACTTTCCTCAATTTTTCCCATGCTGTGCAAGGAATACGCCAATTCTTCCCTGATTTGCATCATCAGATCCGAATCAGCAGTTCGGTCTGCTTTCTCCATCCGGTCTAAGGCCCGCGTATAAAAATCCACAGCAGTGTGCGCTGCCTGGCTGCGAAATGACTTCTCCCCAGCCAGAACGAGATACTCGATTGATCGATCCGGGCTATCACTGAGCTCCCAGTGGTGGGCCAAAAGTTCATAATGTTGCTCCAACTTGTCGGCGTACAATTCTTCAATAGTCCGGGCAATACGGCCGTGAATCTCTCTGCGTCGCTGCTTGAGTAAACTTTCATAAGCGACCTCTTGAGTCAGGGCGTGTTTGAAGATATATTCCAGCTCAGGGTATAGCGCTTTTTCATAAAGAACCTCCACTCCAACCAAGTTGGTCAGATGGGTTCTAAGTTCGTCTCCCAATTGCATAATGCTTCTCAGGATCTTGTAAGCAAAATCCCGCCCGATGACCGAAGCCACCTGCATTGTTTGTTTAAGGTCTTCACTCAATCGGTCCATGCGTGCGGCCAATACGCCCTGGACTGAACTCGGGATATTTAGCTGATCTATGGGTTTTTGAGAAACGTAGCGGTCCCCTTTCTGCACTACATCACCCCGCTCCAGTAGCTCCCGAACTATCTCCTCGACAAAGAACGGATTGCCGCCGGTTTTGACCACGATCTTTTCTTCCAGATTTGGATCCAATTTCCGGTCACCGAGGATGTTGCGCACCAGTCTGACTGAAGACTTGCCGCTCAGCGTCTGCAGACCAAGTTGGCGGTAGTGGGCACCTTTTGTCCACGGCGGCTCGGCCTCGGGCCGGTAGGCGGTCAGCATCATGATGGGACATCCGTGGATGCTGTGGGTAAAGAAGTTGAAAAAATCCTCAGAAATCTTGTCTATCCAATGAATATCTTCGATGAAAACAATCAGGGGTCTTTTTTCGCTTAAGTACAAGAGTAGGTCTTTGACGGCCTCGAATGTTCCAAATTTACGGCCCTCCGGATTCAGGGAATTGAATTTTGGATCTTCCGTTTTTAATGAAAGCAGGTTGAAATAAAAGGGTACCATCGCAGCCAGACCTTCTGAGGCTAACTCTACGATGCGCTGTTCGGCCTCTTGCTCGGCCATACCTTCTTTGATTTCAAACGCTGCCTTGACCACGTCGATAATCGGTAAGAAGTTGATACTGCGCCCATATTGGATGCAGACACCAGGGAGGATGGTGGCCTCTTTGGCGATTGTTTTTTGAAACTCATAAATAAGGCGGCTTTTACCCACGCCCGCTTCACCAACCACGTCCACGACCCGTCCTTCACCGCTTTTGACCCTTTGCCAGGCCGTGTGCAGGATATCCATCTCCGGCCGCCGTCCGACCAGTTCTGTCAGGCCTCTGGCCAATGAGGCCTCGATTCGGGTTGCCACATCGGTGGCCCTGATGAGTTTGTAAGCCTCTTGAGGTTGGTCTTTACCTTTGATTTGAATTTTTCCCAATGGCTCGAATTCGAAAAAATACCCGACAAGCTTGTGAGTGTTATCAGAGACCAGGATGCTTCCCGGTTCGGTCAAGCTCTCCATTCTGGATGCCAAATTGGTCGTGTCTCCGATCGCTGTGTAGTCCATGCGAAGATCATCCCCGATGGAACCAACAATCACAGGTCCTGAGTTGATGCCGATGCGCATCTGGAAATCGGCTCCGCAGTCCTTACTTACTTTTTCGCTATAATTTCTAATGGCATTCTGGATTGATAAGGCAGAATGACAGGCCCTTTGGGCATGGTCTTCGTGAGCCACTGGGGCTCCGAAAAGAGCCATTACGCCATCACCTGTGAATTGATTGATCGTGCCCTCGTATCTGTGGATCTCATCCATCAGGATTTTAAAGCATCCATCCATGATCTGATGCACTTCTTCGGGATCGAGTTTTTCAGCTAATTCGGTGTAATTCGCCACATCCGCAAAGAGAACGGTGACCAGCTTGCGCTCGCCTTCGAGGG
>JASFJP010000566.1:0-3539 GCA_050121225.1 Desulfobacterales bacterium | reverse complement strand
AATGACAACCGACCGGTTGAACTATCGGCACAGCCAACGCCTTATATTTTCGAACGATCCGGTGCATGTTTCAGGGAAATCTGCCGATTTGCAGGCCGAATCTATTTCCTATGACTTAAATTCGAATAAAATCGAGCTTACCGGAAAAGTCGATGCGACGATTAGTGAAGAATTCGCTCTTTAGAAACAAACGCGGCCCCCGAGCGCCGGTGATGGCCGCGGCCCTGGCCTTGTGCGTCAGTATCGTCGCTTTGGCCGGCGGTGCCGCAGAAGAAATCCAGGCAAAGCCCGGTGAGGATGAACCCAAAAGAATTCGAATCAAAGCTGAAAAACTGGTGGCCGACCTCAACGAATACAAGGCGGAGTTTTCCGGAAATGTTAAGGTAACCCAGGGTGATACAAATCTTTCAGCGGATACTCTAAGTATCTATCGTCATCAGAATGTAAAGAATCAGGATGATACCTTAATTAATACACAATCGATAAAAAAAATTATTGCCCAGGGCAACGTTAGAATAAATTTTGGTGAGACCGCAGCCTCTGCAGAAAGAGCGGAATACTTAACGGAAACTGACGAGCTTATGCTTTCAGGCAAAAATGCAACCGTTACCCGCGGTAAACACTCAATATCAGGTACTAAACTTAGATTTTATCGATCAGAGGGACGCATAATGGTTGATGGCAACGCCGACAAGCAGGTCAAAGCTATTTTTTCATCCGATCAAAAATTCTTTGAATAATCCCGTACTCTTGTGGGTTAAATGGTTGCATTTTCTGATCTTCTCATCTACAATAAACTCATTTCTGCCTGGTTTTTTACGGCGAGAGCTGGCAGAAAAACCCGAGATAGATCACGGCGATTTCGAAATATTGATGCTGTGTGCGCAGCGTATGGCTATGGCTCGTGCAAGGCCACGGGATTCTTGACGATAAACATCTTGCTGATTATTCTATAAATCAAAAAACGAAGACCCGATTGATTAGATATGGCGCTTGAACTGCGACAACAACTCAAATTAACTCAGCAACTCATTATGACGCCGCAGCTTCAGATGGCGATAAAGCTGTTGCAGTTATCGAGGCTGGAACTCATGGATACAGTGCGCAAGGAGCTTGAGGAAAATCCAGCCTTGGAAGAAGTGCCGGAGGGCTCCGCGGTCGAACAACTCACCGATCAGTCCGATTCATCATCTTCGGACAATTCAGACACAAAAGAGGTTGTTATCGAAGATCGACTTCCTCAAGATGTTGATTGGAGTAACTATCTAGACGAATACAACACACCTGGACGAGTTCATTATGAGTCGGAAGACAAGGAGTCACCAAGGTTTGAGGCGTTTATTGCGCCTAAGAAGTCTCTGGATGACCATCTGCTGTGGCAATTTCTGATGACTAAACCGACTCGAGAAGAAGAAAAAATTGCCAGTCTCATTATTGGCAATTTGAACAAAGATGGATATCTCGTCGTTCCAATTGAGGACATTGCCCAATCGGCTGAGTTGTCTCTGGAAAAAATCGAAGCGGTGTTGGCAATTCTACAAACTTTTGATCCTGTTGGCGTGTGCGCCAGAGATTTGAGGGAATGTCTTTTGATTCAGGTAAATCATCTGGGTATTGAGAAAACAATCGTGACCGATATCATTTCCAATCATCTTAGTCATCTCGAAAAAAAACATTATAAGGCTATTTGCAAAGCGCTAAAAAAGAGCCTGGATGAGGTGATTTCAGCCGTAAATGTGATCAAAGGCTTGGAACCTAAACCTGGAAGACAATTCAATGATGAAACCCCCCAATACATAAATCCGGACATTTTTGTTCATAAATTGGAGGATGATTTTGTTATCGCTCTCAACGACGACGGCATGCCGAAGCTGAGGGTGAATTCTTTTTATAAAAGCTCCATCAGTCGGGGGAAAAAGATATCCGGTGAAGCAGAAAACTATATTCAGGATAAGATGCGTTCGGCAGCATGGCTGATTAAAAGCATCCATCAACGACAAAAAACAATCTATCGGGTAATGGAAAGCATTCTGCGCTACCAACGAAAATTTTTTGAGAAAGGGATTGCCCACCTGAAACCGATGGTACTTCGCGATGTCGCTCAGGATATCGGTATGCATGAGTCAACGATTAGCCGTGTGACCACCAATAAATATGCCTACACGCCCCAGGGCATTTTTGAATTGAAATATTTCTTTAACAGCTCTATTAGACGGGTTCATGGCGGAGCAATTGCTTCGGCTAGTGTTCAGGAAAAAATCAGACAAATTATTTTAAGCGAAGATCCCAAAAAACCATACAGCGATGATAAGATATCACAGATTTTAAAAGAAGAGCATATCAATATTGCCCGACGAACCGTGGCAAAATACCGCGAAATGCTAAAAGTATTACCATCCAACAAACGCAAACAATTATAGGGAGTTCTTTGGGTATGCAGACATCGGTTACGTTCAAAAATCTTGACCCCTCCGAAAATTTGAAATCTTACGTGAGTGACAAACTTGATCGATTTGATAAATTTCTAGACAATCCTGCTGAAGCGAATGTGGTTCTATCGGTTGAAAAATTTCGTCATATTGCTGAAATTAATATTGGCGGCGACCGACTGACCATAATTGGCAAAGAAGAAACAGATGATATGTACTCCGCTATCGATATGGTACTTGACAAACTCGAAAAGCAGATTAAAAAAAACAAACAAAAAATACGAGACCGTCGTCCCGGATCAAAAAACCGAAATCTGGGGATGATTCAAGAGGAACCCAACCTGCCGGAAGATGAAATCGAAAGGCACGTCAAAGTCAAAAATATAGAATACAAACCCATGGATGTTGAAGAAGCCGTTTTGCAAATGGATTTGATTGAAGATAGCTTCTTAGTTTTCACCAATGCTAGGTCGGATCAAATTAATGTGTTGTACCGACGAAAAGACGGCCACTACGGCTTGATTCAGCCCAATACGTGATTATTAAAACATACTGTCCAGGTTTTTTTCTGATCCGGTTCAATTTTGGAATTCGAACCGGATTTTTGGTAATTCTAACATGAAAATATGCGACGTTCTTCAAAAAAAAGCAATTATAGCTGATCTTAACGCTCAGAATAAAAAGGGTATTCTGGAGGAACTTGTAGAACCGGTGGCCCAAATTACCGGTGTAAACCAGGAAGATTTGGTGAAGGTGCTGATGGAAAGAGAACGGCTCGGCAGCACCGGTATCGGGGGGGGAATTGGGATTCCCCATGGCAAAATGAAGAGTTTGGAATCGCTGATACTCGGAATTGGCTTGAGCCGCAAAGGGGTCGATTTTGAATCACTGGATGGACTGCCAACCCATATTTTTTTTCTACTGGTCACCCCCGAGAATTCAACGGGTCTACACCTTAAACTACTGGCCCGTATATCTCGCATCCTAAAAAATGATCCATTTAAAGACAGATTGCTTAATGCCACTGACAGCCAAGAAATATTCAGTATTATCAGGGAGGAAGATGAAGAATTCTAGTGCAGATTGATGATGTAAAGTGAAAAATATTAC
>JASFJP010000565.1:0-3542 GCA_050121225.1 Desulfobacterales bacterium | reverse complement strand
TACACTGGGTCACGTCGAACTCCTATTCAGGTTCAGAGTATGTTTTAATTATTTTATTCGTATTCGTAAAGTTTTTAGAATACTTACCGATAACTAATATTGAGCCAGAGTTATGTCCGAGAGTATTAGCAAACTAACAAACCTCTGTAGCTGAGTATGACACAGCCATAGTTTCTCACCCTCAGCCCAAAAGGAAAGGAATTGAAGGTTGATGAAGAAAATAATTCTTCTCAGTTCGTTTCTATTGGCCCTGCTGTTGGCATTTGGGGCAGATGCTGGTAAAACCCCTAAGGAAATCGTTTTAGCCAGTGAAGAATGGGCCAATGCGACCAACAAGGATGGCACCGGTTTGTATTGGGATATATTCAGGGCCGTGTATGAACCGCTCGGTGTTAAAACAAAGTTTATTATCCGATCCTATAATGGGTCTGTGAATCTGGTTCAACGTCATAAAGCTGACGCTGTCGTAGGTGTCTACTGCGATGCAATCAGGGGAACATTGGTCTCAAAATATCCTTTCGATAAAGACTATATCCTGGTGTTGTTTAAAAAAAACAAGCTCCGTCAATGGAACGGGCAGGAGACATTTAAAAACAAGAAGGTAGCCTGGATAAAAGGATATGCGTTTAATGAAAACTTGGAAGTTCCTTTTATCAAGCGCGAGTTTGAAAAAAGAGAGGATATCCTACGTCTGTTGGACAGAGACCAGGTCGATTTTTTCATGGACACCCGTAATGATCTGGAAGCGGTCTTAAATAAAGGTATCATCGATGTGACCCACTACACTGTTGAAAGCGTTATGGAGCTGGATCGATTTCTTGCCTTTGCCGATAATCAAAAAGGGAGAAAACTCAAAAAAATATTTGATGATCGGTTTCCGCTGCTGGTCAAGTCCGGCAAACTTGAGCAACTGCATGCGAAGTGGAACTGGTAGATTTTTTCTCAGCTACGTTGTTAGGTTTTAAATCCATCATTGCAACTCGCTTCCCGCCTTCTTGGTACTTAAGTCCACCTAATATATCCTTAAATTCATCCTCTTGGCAAAAAATAACATTGCTATCGAACTTAAGTTAAATTATTGTATTGAATTGTTCAGCTCCGTTCGTTAGTTCATAAATAATGAATATGAGGAATATCTATGACCAACGATATGACCCCCACGGAAAACTCTCAACCGCAACCTGACCATATATTGCTTGTGGACGATAACACCACTAATTTGCAACTGTTGCACGAGACACTCGATGGACTGGGATATAAATTACTGATAGCCAAAAATGGTAAAAGTGCCCTAAGCATTGCGCAGAAAGCGATGCCTTCTCTTATACTGCTGGACATCATGATGCCGGAAATGGACGGATATGAGGTGTGTCGGCGGTTAAAAGCAGGTGAAAAGACCGCATCGATTCCGGTGATATTTATAACCGCAATGACCGATGATGAAGATGAAGCCAAGGGACTTGAATTTGGAGCCGTAGATTACATTACCAAGCCATTTAATCCAGAACTGGTAAAAGCACGGGTTCGCATTCATCTGGAGCTGAAACATCATCGCGATCATCTGGAACACCTCGTGAACGAACGAACCCGGAGGCTGGCGTTGGTCCAGGCGGTTACCATCGAAAGTTTGGCCACGCTGGCTGAATATCGGGATCCGGAGACCGGCGGACATATTAAGCGCACTCAGAATTATGTAAAAGCCTTGGCTGTGCACCTGCGAGAGTACCCTAGATTTCGTGCTCAATTGGATGATGCCACCATTGAGTTGTTGTACTTATCGGCACCTCTGCATGATGTTGGAAAGGTGGGCGTGCGTGATCATATTCTTTTAAAAGCGGGAAAATTGACAGACGAAGAATTTGAGGAAATGAAGCGGCATACCGTATATGGGCGCGACGCCCTTCAAATTACCGAGCAAAAGCTCGGCAAGGATTCATTTTTACATCATGCAACTGAAATTGCCTATACCCATCAAGAAAAGTGGGATGGTTCCGGTTACCCCCAGGGTTTAGAGGGAGATGCGATACCGATTTCCGGTCGCCTGATGGCCTTAGCGGACGTATATGATGCGCTTATTAGTAAGCGTGTCTATAAACCACCATTTTCGCATGAAGATGCCGTAAAAATTATTGTGGAAGGAAAAGGGAGGCATTTTGATCCGGATGTGGTCGAGGCATTTCTTGAATTGGAAAATACATTTCGAAACATTGCCCTGACATTCGCCGATCATGATGAAGAGCGTCAAATGCTGGGTGACAGAGCAGATCTAAAATTAGATGAGTGCCGAGGCATCGAGAATGTTTTGTTGGCTGAAGACAATGAAATTAATCGGGAAATCATGCTAAGCCAGCTAAATTCACTGGGGTACAAAGTTGATGCGGCTGGCAACGGCAGAGAGGCGCTCAATAAATTTCAAAATGGAAAATATGATGTTGTTTTGACGGACATTGAAATGCCGGAAATGGACGGCTACGCCTTAACTGCGAAAATACGTGGTCTAGAAGAGAATATAAACGAAACGGTTCCCATCTTCGCCATCACGGCCAGTGAGTTTGATTTGACAGAAGAGCGTGCGAAATCCCTGGGTTTCACCGGTTATATGTTGAAACCGCTTGACCCCCAAGTGTTGGAACAAAAACTGGCAGAAGCTGTTTGTACCGCAAAACATGCGCCCTCAGAAGTAAAGAGAGATGAAGACTATTGAATTAACGAATGCTTATATCGAAAAGGAGAAGAAAATGAAAAAAGTCTTTCTGGTAGTTACACTTGTTTCTGCGCTGGTACTTATGTGCGTTACGATATCACCTGCGGGGCCTGTGTTGGACCGTATCGTAAAAAAAGGGGAATTGGTTGTCGGTATCACGGGTACCCAGCCGCCTTTAAACGCAACCACCAAAGATGGGAAGATTATTGGCTTCGATGCCGATATCGCCCGATTAATTGCTTTGAGTATGGATGTAAAGATAAGATATGCTAAAATGCCCTTTGCTGATTTGCTTCCAGCCCTGCAAGCCGGCAAAGTGGATATGATCCTGTCCAGCATGACGATCACCCTGAAACGCAACCTGAAAGTGGCGTTTGTCGGCCCTTATTATGTCTCCGGCAAAGGTGTTTTGACGAAGGCCCAGAACATTGCCGCCATGCAAAGTGCGGATGGCTTGAACAAGGCCGATTTCAAAGTGGGTGCTCTGAAAGATTCAACCAGCCAGGCCTTTGTTGAAAAGACAGCTCCTAAGGCTACCTTGGTAAAGGTCACATCTTATGATGAAGCGCTTGACCTGATTTTTCAGGACAAGATTAATGCACTTGTGGCCGATTATCCTTTCTGCGCCTTTTCCGCCTTTCGATACCAGGAGAAGGGGTTGGTTGCCGGACAGTCAAAACTGACATTTGAGCCCCTTGGAATCGCTGTCCCCGAGGATACATTGTTAATTAACTGGCTGCAAAACTTTTTAGGGGTTCTTGAAGGCAGCGGGCAGCTTGGCGTATTAAACAATCGTTGGTTTAAGGATGGAGCCTGGATTAAGGAACTCCCGTGAATT
>JASFJP010000564.1:0-3549 GCA_050121225.1 Desulfobacterales bacterium | reverse complement strand
AATCGTTTTGCGACCGAGTTGGGTATCATCCAATCCAGAGGGTTCGCGTACCCTTTCACCAAGGTATCGAAAATCAACCCATAGCTTCCCGCCACGTCTATACACCGATCCTTTTTTGTGGGATTTAGTGCGCTTGCGCTTTTGTAATTCGTCGCTTTCAGTGCGGTATTGGGTAAAATTAATAATTTTATTTTGCTGCATACATACCCCTTTCCGCTTTTTCAACCACCTCCTTTCGGTTCAGATGTCACGATCAATTGGGTATCATGAACCTGGAGGATTGGTCAACCAGCTTATTAAATGTTAATCAGACTATGTCCCTGTACCGAATTGGTAGCCGGTCTTCCGTATAGCCATTTTTCAATGGCGCTCCAGACAAACAGCAGCTTTCGCGAGGTAGGTTTGACATAATGCACGTTTTCAATGAGGTCATTTTTCCACACCAAGTTTCGAATGGTGCCCGGCGTCATTTTAATGCGGCTGCTAAGCTCTGTAATCGTTAAATATTCTTCCATTTTAATATCATCGTTTTTCTTTCAAAATCAGATAACCATAGCACTGCGATTTCGACGCTTCCATCCATTGGAGGGCTTGACGGGTGGTCTTAGTTCCATCTCACAAAGACAATACCCAAAGGCTGCAATTGCGGGGTAAATTGTAATATCTTTTTCCTCAATTTCCTCTGGGGTAAGGGCAGATAAATATGAGGGCAACCTGCTTTGGTCACCAAAATGTAGCGTTTTGTAACCCCTCTCGGTATGCCGGCGGACCAACTGTGAAATTAGATCGAGAGTGATTTTCTCAAAATCATAGGGATTCGAAAGGCGAATCTTTTCATCCGGTCTTTTGGATTGATTCCAGATTTGATATAGGGGTGTATCATCGATACCGAGGATATGTTTCAGACTGAATTCTTCCTTTATCTGCCGGCAGTGTCTGTGTAATGCTTCAAGATTAGAGGATTCAAATTCATCCAATATCCTCAGATGTCGGGGACCAAACTGCAGAGAATAATCCTGTTTATGGTCTTCTGCCAAAACGCATATAAAGCTGGGCATTGCTGAAAATGGCCAGGCAAACCCACAATAGATGCGACGATAAATTAATCCGGATTTAAGATCTTCAAACCGCTCAAATTTATGCCTTCCGTCTCGGCTAATTCTTCTTTTAATACGCATAACCTGTTCCTTTCTAATCAACTTAGATCGCAATCTGAGAAAAAACTGCCATCATAAAATGTTAAACACAGAGCATCAGCCCTGTCCGGGGACCGTTTGAGGAGCTCACGCATGACGGACTTTTGCATAATCCGGATCTTGCCATTTCTAATCTCGTAGGTTGGAATCTGAAGCTCTTCGATTAATAGCTCGTCAGGGGGCAACATCGCTCCCGAGTCGGTCCGTAGCCATTCACGGCATGCCCACCATAGCTGATCCCGTAAAATATAAAATTCTCCGAGCTCTGTTTTTTGTGTGGGCGCTGAAGCAACTTTCACCGATATCGCTGAACAGCCCGATCTTTGCATGTGAGGGGCTACACCGGCTCCCACACCGGTTCCATCGATATTAGCCCTTAATACTTTTCGGCTTTTATATTCAATTACGGCCCGATCGCCTGTGATGAGGGTATCCACACCTGCCCAGACGACCAGCCGTTCAACAAATCCACCATATCGAAAGCATACAACATTTGAATCGGTTCCAAACTCGCCGACATCTTGACCCATAATGCCAAAGGCATTGGAAGGAGGTATCTCTCCATGAGTTGAGATGTATGCATCCCAGCGGGACCTTGCGTTGGCAATCCATTCTTTTGAGATTAATTGGCTGCTACCCCGGGCGGGATATTCCCCCAACACCATATAGGAAAAAGAGGGCTCAAGAATCTTATACCACCCGGATCTCAAAGGAGGATAATATCCGCCTGACTGTCTTTTGCAGGTCTGTCCTACTAAAAAATCGGGCAGCTTGAAACATTCAGAGTCTTGCGGCTCGTTGCCAACTAACGGCCGGCACCACTGATTAATCCTTCGGACGGTGGTTGCCCGGGTCACAGCCCCTGGTATTATGTCGTGACCGGTAGCCACATTGGGATGAACAAAGGCGGAAAGCTTAACGATGTGAGCCCGGTTATCACGCTCCATCCGATAAGCCTCCCCGGCTTCCGCCCTGGGATTAAACATAACCAGCAATCGCGCATGTCCGCCCGACATACACGACTCAATTCCCCGGTAGACTTCGTCAGGCACCGCATCCCCTTCATCCAAAATAAACAGCAGATGAGGGGCGTGTTTTCCTGCGAATTTCGCTTCTCTTTGAGCCTCGGTTCCGGATGCCGGTATGGAAACGCCGGTGCAAAAAGATTTAGCCGATCGGAAAATATTAAGCGTTGTGATTTTGTCCTGTGAAAAAACTTGCGGGTGTTTTTCAACAATATTTCCGATCTCACCCCACAAAAGCCTTTTAAGGTTCGATTCAGGCGGTGCTGCTCCGGTATATACCTGGCTGTCTTTAAAACATTTAAACCACCAAATTGCTATTCTCGCCGCAGCATGGGTCTTGCCGGTGGCATTCGCCGATTTTGCGACTGTAATCATGTTATCACGAACCGATTTCATCAGCTTTTTGACCTCATCGGTGTATGTCTCACCCAATATTTTTTCGCCAAAGCTGACGGGATCATTTTGAAAAGAACTGTAATGATTTTTTTCGTCAATCCCGCCGAATGTTAAATCAATCGAACTTAATAGCTGATCGAATAGCTCGTTTTTTGTTGAGGTTATGTATGATTCGCTTCTGAACATCAGGGCTTTCTTCTCCTATGGCGGTTAGCACCTCATTTTGAAATTCCTCAATGGCCTTCATGTCATAAAGGCATTGAAAGATTTCAAGCTGCAGTTTTAATTGCCCCCGTATCTCTGCCATGACCTTTAACTTCAGGTTTGGTTTCGTCTCCAATTCGTCAAGAAGTTGGTTGGCCATCTCATTGATCTTATATAACTGGTCGATAGCGTTTAGATTCTTATCAACAACACGATGAGCGTTTTCCAAAGCCACACTCTTTACAACGGTTAGATTCAATTCCCTTTTCGCTTTGCTGACAGCACTCTCGGTAACCCCAAAAAATTGAGCAATTTCACGTTGAGCTTTACCAGCCCTAAGCATTTGACTTAATTTTACTTTATCTATTTTCGCTTCAGGCATCAGGTTAAGTCCTTTTCATTTTGGTTAAAACTTGAGCTAGTTGGTTAAGAACTTGAGTAAACTTGACCGCAAATTTTTTCTCTCATTTGATCGCTAATAAGTGATTTTAATTTTGGTCCTTTCCGTTAGAAATGCGTTATCAGGTGATTGACCTTCCATGAGTTCGTTCAAACTTTCAATCCACCGGTCAAGGCCTTGCCCATCACCATCCTTGTTCCAACAGTCCGGCCTGGAAATATTCACTTCCACCTGGGGTCTTAGCACAGGAAAATATTCCTGCAGGGTATCGCACATCACCCTGGCGGTAAGCTCTGCCACTTTTTTCAGTTCCTTCAGTGGCGCCTCA
>JASFJP010000563.1:0-3556 GCA_050121225.1 Desulfobacterales bacterium | reverse complement strand
TCAGCGATAACCAGCAGAGCATGGCTCCGCGGTCCCTTCGAGGGGCCTTCCACATACCCTCAGCTATGCCGGTGGTCACTGATTCAGTCGAGTTATTTATACCCGACTCGATCCATCAGCCTTATCGCTGCAGCTTGGTTTTCACCAGCGTTCTTAAGATTAATTTTATTTTGCTTAAATGATCCCCACGAAGCAACGACTGGGTTGATTGAAACATCGGGGTTGACCGGATATTCCATGTTGCCATCAGCAAATATCTTCTGAGCTTTTTCAGCCGAGAGCCATTCCAGAAAAGCAACGGCCGCGTCCTTGTTTTTAGAAGCAGCAACAACACCGGCCCCTGACACATTGACATGTACGCCACCTGAGGATTGGTTCGGCCAAAAAAGTGCAATTGGAATGGTCGGGTCTTTTTTAGCCAGACGGCCATAATAGTAGGTATTAACAATCCCAACATCCCCCTGGCCGGCAATGATAGACTCCATTACCTTCGTGTCATTGGAAAATGGTGGGGCAGCGAGATTTCCAACCCACCCTTTCACGATCTCGATTGTTTCATCTTCACCATGCTCCTTGATTAACATTGCGACTAAGGATTGGTTGTACACTTTTTTTGAGGTTCTAAGAACAAGCCGCCCTTTCCAATCAGACTTGGAGAGTTCCTCGTAAGTGGAAAGTTCGTCAGATCGTACCCTTTTCGTGCTGTAAACAATTGTCCTAGCCCTCAATGAAAGGCCAAACCAATTGTGCTCCGGGTCACGTAAGTGGCTTGGAATATTGGATGTTAATAGGTCTGAAGATACCGGTTGTAATATCCCCTGTATCGCGGCATGCCACAAATTTCCTGCATCCACGGTAATTAAGAGATCGGCTCGCGTGTTTGCACCCTCAGCTTTGATACGCTGAAGTAACACAGGGGCTTTATCTGTAATGTATTTTATTCGAACGCCGGTTTCTTTCGTGTAAAGTTCAAAAACCGGTTTGATCAGATGTTCTTTACGGGCTGAATAGACGATAATTTCCTGGCTAAATGCAGTACCTGTATAGGAAATCAAGAGAAAAAGTGAAATTGAAAAAAACAAGGTTTGGATTGGTTTGTTCATTAAGGTCATCGCTCCTTTAGTATTAATAGATTAAACTTTCTTATATCCACTAAATAAGTTTCATGAACGCAATGCATGATGAAATTTCAGCATAGCTATTAATATTAATGTCAGTGGAATCCACGGATTTTAGACACCTTTGTCGTTTGAAAGAAAATGTTTGATATATCAAACAAATTATGATGTCAACAACAAATTTTAATTAGTAAAATATTTTTTGACAATTAATGAAATGTATGAGATTTTGGATTAATTCGTTGTCGAACAACTCAAATAAGAGAGGGTAACATCATGAAAGGGCTTTCTGAGAACTTAGAGGATTATTTAGAAACCATTTTGGTTTTACAAAACGAAAATACCGTAGCACGGGTAAAAGATATCGCCGAAAAGCTCGGTGTTCTCAGTGGGACCGTTACCTCGGCGTTAAGAACACTTTCTGAAAAAAAATTAATCAATTACAAACCGTATAGCTTTATCACCCTGACTAAAGAAGGGAAAAAGATAGCCGATGAAATATTAAGACGACATAATGTAATAAAAGATTTTTTGCAATGCGTGCTTTTGATAGACGAGAAAAATGCTGAAGAGAATGCTTGTAGGATGGAGCACTCAATGGATAAAATCGCCATCAACAGACTCGTCCAATTCATCGAGTATATCTATCAATGTCCCCGCACCGGAGAAGATTGGATCAGTAATTTCAACACTTTTTTTACCCAGAATAAAATTGCTGAGGCCAATTGTCCGGAATGCCTGAATGATTGTTTAAAACGGTATCAGGAAAGCCCCCAAAAATCAGTTTAGGCAAAATAGAGTTTCGATATTCATATTGCATATCTGTCAGGTCCACCATAAACACACTTTATTTTCAAGCGAAAAACCGTTAGGCATAGATGAAAATCATTCTTTTTTGTATTCTGTCACTTCCGTTATTATTTCTATCCTGGAGCACACTGTTCAGCCTGAAAAATCATGGTTTGTATCGATTCTTGGTATGGGAGTGTATTTTGTGGATTGCGATTCAAAACCATCGGTATTTGATAGTAGAAAAATTTGACCTTCAGCAATTGACTTCGTCGGCACTTATGATTGTTTCCTTAATTTACGTCATTTCTGCTGTATGGACTATGCGTAAAAAGGGCAAAGCCAGCAGGCAAAGACGCGATGAAACCCTTTTTGGTTTTGAGAAAACCACCGTTATGATAGAGTCCGGGATTTTCAGACATATCCGGCATCCCATGTACAGTTCGCTCATATTTCTGGTTTGGGGGCTACTGTTGAGAAATATCGAGGCCGCTTTACTCATCATTGCTGTGATTGCTACTTTTTTTAGTATTTTTGCCGCAAATATCGAAGAAAAGGAGAATATAGAATATTTCGGAGAGCGTTATATACGATACATGCAAAGAACAAAAATGTTTGTCCCGCATATCGTTTGATGAAAATTCCCTGCGCCGCATATACCAAATAGGGGCCGGTAGGAGACAGCAAGGCTAAGAATTGGATTTTCTCACGATCACCGTTAAATTGCTCTTTAAGCGATTCCGGAGAGCTTTCCAGAGCAACGATATTGGTTGATCTAACTGTATTTCTCATTTCAAAAACCTTTCGATCATCGATATTTCAGTTAATCACACCGAACGAACTATTGCCCTTTAATTTGTCCACCACCTGGCGGACATTGCCTAAGCATCATTTTCCCTTTGGATTCTTTTTTGCGCACTGGCAATTCCCAAACTTTTTTTCTATCTTGATTTTATCCATTATCGTTGATTTACCATGTTCTAAATAGTCCTGTTTAATATCATCGACCGAGTAATCGAAACAGTAGCAAATTAAGTCTTTCACAATGCCTTTTCCTTAACAAATCTCCATGGCAATCAAAGTAATGTCATCATGAGTCAGCTTTTTTCAGTATTCAGGCAAAAGCTATGATACCGTTGTCTTACTTATCAGATTACACATTTAAAACCCCATGTAATATGACAAAAAGGGTAACGCTGAGTGTTCGCGCAGAATATTCACACCGATGGCCAGGAGAATGATTCCCCCGACAATACCGGAGCACCGGCTCAAGAGTGAGACGGAGCCTAATTTTTCCCCCAGATGAATGCCCACCATCGTCACCAGACCGGCTACAAGCCCAATAATTATAGCGGATATCCAGATGTTCAAATTTAGCATCGATAAACCAAAGCCTATTGCCAGCGCATCAATGCTGGTGGCCACTGAGAGCATAACAAGGGTTATTCCTTTGGTTGGATCTTTTTCTGCTTCATCTGGGATCCGGGGTCGTAGGGCTTCCCGGATCATATGAATTCCAACAAACGCCAGTAAGCCGAAGGCAACCCAATGGTCGTATGACTCAATAAGAGTGCGCACCGACAACCCCGCACTCCAGCCAATGACGGGCATCATGGCCTGAAATAAACCAAAATGCCAGGAAAGACGAA
>JASFJP010000562.1:0-3558 GCA_050121225.1 Desulfobacterales bacterium | reverse complement strand
ACTTTAGCACCTATATTTTGCTCTTCTACGGCCAAATCAAAGCACAGTATCGATTTCAATACCACCAAAGAATTATGGAACGATCAAGATCGAATTGAAATTCAAATGAACTTTTCTGCTGAAAATAGAAATGCTCTGGTTGGGAAAATCGAAGATAAACTTTGGACTGCAATTTTCACCCGGCGAGTGGATGCCATTAGTCATTATAAAAAACAGGGTTGATGATGGCTACCTGAAATAGCTACCTCAATAACCATTCAATTTGCCCCTCCTTTGCAATGCTTGCCTAATAAAATGTCTAACCTAATCTTTTTTATCTGTGTTCACCCAGTTAAATAGTTTGAGGTGCTCATGACGAAAATCGACTAAAAGTCAGCACGTTGTTGGCTACTCCGCTTTATTCGTCACTGGGTCAAATCCCCAAATTAAGATTTGGCAATCACTATCTTTCCAAATCTTATTTAATCAGGTGAATCTCTGCTCACCTGCCCGCCACCATGCCTGAGCAGGAGTAAAGGGGCGACAGGCAAGTGAGGCAAACGGGCGAGGCAGGCGGGTCCGTGTCCAAATTTTTTGTTCTCCAGCCTTACGGCGATTCACCTATAGTCAAGAGCAGACACGCCCTATAATGGGTGACCCCATTCGTGACAACCCTAAACGGTGAAACCTGAACCCAAAACCTTTGAACTCTGGACCCAGAACCTTTAAATCAAGAGCAGAATTGATGACGTTAAATTTGAGAACTATCAACCTGGCATATGATTCCATTCAGATTTTCCGTAATCTACAAATGGTAAGTTTTAGATTACATTGTAGTCGATTACATTACAAAGGGGAGGGCGTTAAAATGCAGCAGCTTACAATTAGGATGCCTGATGAAGATTTATCCCGAATTGAAAAAATCGCAAAGTCGACAGGACTAAAAAAGTCGGATATTACCCGAATGGCGATAAAAAAATTTGTCGAAGAATACAACAATGAAAAAGAGAGAAATCTGTACAGCAGGGCATCCCATCTGATCGGAATAATCGAAAGCGGCAAACCGGATCTTGGCCGCAATCATCGCAGGTATCTGATAAAAAAGATTTTACGATCTATCAACTTCCCCGGAAAAAGCAATTTGCCATAATGCCTTAATGTAGCGCCTTATTGTAACCATAAATAATAAGTCATACACGGCATTAGTTCAAGCCAGTCAACAACGTCCCCATCTTATTTCCTGGTCTGCCTGCCCGTTAAGTTTCTTTCGAAGAAAACAAGCGTAGCGAACTCATCCGGGACCAACCCTAATTTCCCCTGATTTTTCGTATGATCTTTTCGAGGAAAAATTGAAGTGTATGCAAAAGGCTTTCTTTTTATCAAGAATATAGGATTTAGGATTGACAATTATGAATTATATTTGTAAATTGTAAGCATGTCTTACATATTGCAGAAATATATAAAACGTCGCATCGGAAAAAACCTGCGGCAATCATTGCACTCATCTCCCGTTACGGCTTTGCTCGGGCCACGTCAATGTGGAAAATCCACTCTGGCACGACACGTTGTCGCAGGCCGGGCGGATACAGTTTATCTTGACCTTGAAAGGCCGTCCGATCTGCGCAAATTGGAAGATGCCGAGTTTTTCTTTCATACCCAAAAAGACAAGCTGGTTTGCATCGACGAAGTTCAAATGGGGCCTGAACTGTTTCCCATTATCCGGGTTGCCGTGGATGACGCTCGCCGACCTGGTCAATTTCTAATTTTAGGTTCGGCTTCACAAGATCTTATTCGGCAAAGCTCGGAAACACTTGCCGGGCGTATCCATTTTCTCGAGCTAACGCCATTTACATATGATGAGTTATTTGATGACAACCAAGAAAAATACGAGGACCCCGTATTCGCATGGGTTCGGGGCGGATTTCCCGAGGCGATTTTAGCCAAATCAGATTCTCATAGTTTCGAATGGCGGATCGATTTTATACGCACATTTCTAGAACGCGATATTCCTCAGTTCGGTTTTAGAATACCTGCGATCACCATGAGACGCTTTTGGACCATGTTGGCCCATTATCACGGCCAAATTCTGAACGCCTCTAAATTCGGCCAGGCTCTGGGTGTCCGGCATCCGACAATCAGCAAATATCTGGATATCATGGAGCAGACCTTCATGGTTCGCATTCTGCCACCTTTGATGGCAAATATTAAAAAACGGCTTGTAAAAACACCTAAAGTCTACCTGCGCGATACGGGCATCTTACATGCGTTGCTTGAAATAGAAGATACAGAAGATCTGCTTGGACATCCCATTGCCGGAGCATCCTGGGAAGGCTGGTGCATGGAGCAGATTCTTGGCGTTATGCCGGACTGGCGGGCGAGTTTTTACAGGACTTCCTCTGGAGAGGAAATAGACCTCATTGTTGAACGCGGACGTAAGCGACTGGCCTTTGAGTTCAAGGCCTCTATGTCCCCTAAATTGTCCCGTGGCTTTCCGGACACCCTGACGGTGTTGCAGCCTGACCATACGTGGATCGTTGCACCGGTTTCAAAGCCTTACCCCAAGGGCCCCGGTGTGACAGTTGCCAATATTAAAGAGGTGCTGCAAGATATTGGTGAGAGGTAAGAGATCGAATACACGGGGCGATAGACAGCTTTTTCTCGCTTCCCAGCTTCATAGCTTGTCGGTCTTTTCACTTAATTGAATTTTGCGTAGCAACCCTACCGATTTAATTTGTGTGATTCCGTGGTAGTCCGTGTTCGATTTTTTCCCCTGGGCCTTCCATCAAGAGTCAAGAGCAGATTTGTGACCACCAATTTAATTCCTAGCCAAAACCATCAATATAATTCCCCTCCAGAGTCATCGTTTTAATTCTGCCATTTAATTTCGTTTTCAGAATTGAATAATCCATATAGTTTTTTTGATTCTTTCATTTGATTCAATTCTGGAGAAACTGGAGCCGATCCCGTGCGCGAATTGTGTTTAAAAATAACTTGAAGGTACTCTCTTAAGGATGTTCGGGTAAATTCTGATGGTTTCCTTTCCATTTGATAGTTCCCCCAAATCGAAAATTAATTAAGTACTCATCCAAGAACTATATCAATGGATTATGGTGGTACAAATTAGTATCGGATTAGCAATGATTCTTGCTCAAGGATTTTCCGCAAAGCTGAGAAATTCGTTGAAATGCGCAGAGCTTCACTCGCGTGATTCGAACAACAGTGTCCTCCGGTTCTATAAACGATAGCGGATGAGTCCTCTTTTCTGTAAGAAGTAAATTTATCTATTACAAATTCCGCGCTGATCACATCGTGCCTAAACCAGAATAAAACTAGATTTGAAATAGAATTTTTGTGAAGAGGCTTAAAGGGAAGTGCCCCCAATGCTCAATAGGTATAAATTAGATTGTAAGTGTCAAAATATTGGCATTTCAGCTTGTTGGATTGCTGATTCATTTTTTTAGCGATATACTTATTTGGTTTTATTTAGAGGAGTTATCCTTCTCCCAGTTACTGGCGTGAAATTTGCATTTATTTTTGTTGGATGTAGATTACTTTTTTAGCGTCTTGTCCTGATCATTT
>JASFJP010000561.1:0-3561 GCA_050121225.1 Desulfobacterales bacterium | reverse complement strand
GAAAAAGGTTCACAACCACCGGTAAAAATGCCGGCCTCATTATTGTTACGGCTAAAACCAACGAGGAGCTCCGCCACAAAGGAATTAGCGCATTTCTCGTCGAGCGGGGTACCCCGGGAATGACGGTGGGACCGCAGGAGGATAAGATGGGCTTGCGTGCATCGGATACCGCCGATCTCATTTTCGAGGATTGCCGGATACCTGCGGGTGGATTACTGGGAAACGAAGGCGACGGGTTCCTCATTGCCATGACGGCATTGGATGGCGGCCGAATCGGGATTGCGGCCCAATCTGTAGGCGTTGCTCAGGCCGCATTTGATGCCGCGGTTCGATACTCCAAGGAGAGAGAGCAGTTTGGCCAGACCATCAGTAAGTTCCAGGGACTGCGCTGGATGATTGCCGATATGGCCACTGAAATCGAAGCGGCCCGCCTTCTGATGTTTTCAGCGGCTGAAATGAAAGATAGCGGTGAAAATTACACCCTCCAGGCCTCAATGGCCAAGCTGTATGCTTCGGAGATGGTCAATCGCGTCACCGCCGAAGCGATTCAAATTCACGGAGGGTATGGGTTTACTAAAGAATACCCTGTAGAGCGCTATTATCGAGACGCGCGTGTGTTCACCATTTATGAGGGAACATCAGAAATCCAGAGGGTGGTGATATCCAATCTCATTTTCAAAGACAAGCGCAAGCCATAGAAAATTTATATTGACAATTAGAGAAGGAGTGATAAAAAAGTTTACGGTTTTTTGGAGGCGTTTTTAAACTTGTAAGGGACTATTTGTTTTGTTCTGTTTTTTTTAAATGAAAAGGAGAAAGTATGGCCAAGCCACCAGTCAGTGTTAAAATTCAACCCAAAAAAGGATCTGAAGCAGCGTATTTTTCAGATCGAGACCAAGACTTACTCAGAAAACTTAGAGAAAAAGCATCCCACGAATCAACCAATAAATATTGCGAAGAACATAAATATCATTGTTTTCGGTGTGGCACCCAGAGTTTAGCTGAAATCGACGAGGGCAATGTCAAAATTGATATATGTGTAAATGAAAACTGCGGTGCGGTTCATTTGGATCCGGGGGAGTTAAAACTAATTATTAAGGATCAAAAAGCGCTTTCAGCAGCAAAAAATGCTTTCTTGTCTGTATTTAGAAAATAGTAATCTGTCATCCCGTAAATATCTTTGCTGCCTGTTCAATATTTTCCGGACAAAAAACAAATAAATACGTCTTATCTGAAGATGATGCGGAACCGTAAACGTAGTTAATATTGATGCCTTCTTCGCCGAACTTGGTGGCAATATTGGCCAACTCTCCGGGTTTGTTTTCAAGCTGCAGGGCAATCACAGGCATAATGTCGAAAACATAGTCATTTTTGGAAAGCAAATCTACCGCTTTGTCTGTATCACTGACAATCGCCCGAATTAACGCGAATTCAGCCGAATCCTTGCGCATGGAGTTGTAGCTGGCCGCCGACGCGATCCGTTTCAAGGATTTACCTCTGGCTTTGAATAGTTCTTGAACATAAGATGATGCGTCTTGGATCGTCAAAGCATCAATATTTATCCCGGCTTCTCCAAAAAGCGATGCCAGCCTTCCAAGCTCCCCCGGCACATTTTTCATAAAAAGCGAAATTTCTGTTCTGACCATTGTTTTCTCCTGATAAAATCGTTTCACGATTTTATATAGTCTGGTAGTTGGTGGAAGTCAACAGTATTGGAGGAGAGAATTTTTGACAATAATTTCCTTGACACATACACAGTTTGTACATACAATTGCGTTGTGAGTTTTGAATGGAACCCCAATAAAGCAACTACCAATCTAAAGAAGCATGGTATTGATTTCGCTGATGCCGCAACCGTATTTGATGATATTAACGCGATCACAATAGAGGATCCTGATTATGAAGAACAAAGGTTTATTACTATCGCCATGGATGCTTTCGGTAGGATTCTTGTGGTAGTCTACACGTGGCGGGGTGATATCATTCGCCTAATTTCCGCCCGCAAAGCAACTAAACAAGAACGCAAACAATATGAGGAATGAGACAATGAGAGATGAATACGATTTCAGTAAGGGTAAGCGTGGACCGGTAGTCCCCCCTGATCCCAATAAAATACGTATCACAATCCGGCTTGACGCCGATATTATTAATTATTTTAAGGGTAAGGTGCAAAAAGCGGGTGGCGGTAACTATCAAACCATGATCAATAATGCGCTGAGGGAATACCTCAATAAAAGCCGTGGGCCAATGGATGAAGACACCTTGCGGCGGGTGATTAGAGAAGAGCTGCAAGCCATGCACTAAAAAGTAAGTGAACGTCTTCCATTTTTATACTATGCGCTATCAGCCTTAAACTCTATGCTCCCTGCCACATGCTTCACCACATCCGACAACCAATGACCCAGCACCTAATCACGCGATTCGTCAACCAACGTTCCAAAATTCAACGAACTCTATTGCTGCGGTCCGCCGTAAAGCTCTTTCACCTTGGCTCTATCCGGCGTGCCGTCTTCTAAAAGCGGCAATTCAGACACAAACGCCACATATTGCGGTTTTTTATAGCTGGCGATGCGTGCACCGACAAATTGGGTCAATTCCTGCGCTTCAAGCGCTTTTCCTGTTTTCAGCTGGCAAACCGCTTTAATACCTTCTTTCCACTTGGGATCCGGTACGCCGAATACCACCGCCTTTTTAACAGCGGGATGCTCAAGTATGGCTTTTTCAACCTCCGCTGGATACACATTTTCCCCACCCGGTTTAATCAACTCTTTTTCAGCCTTGCGGCCTTCGTACCAGAGAAAACCGTCTTCATCAAAACGGCCCATATCACCGGTGTGATGCCACCCCCCTCGGAAGGCCTGCGCCGTATCCTCAGGAAGATTCCAATAGCCTTTAAAAATCATAGGCCCCTTCACGATGATTTCTCCGATCTCACCCACCGGTACGGGATTATCGTCGTCATCCACCAGACCGACATCGGCCAACTGAATGGGTTTACCTGCAGAACCGGGCTTATCCGAGTAAGGCCACATGGTCGCAATGGCAGAGGTCTCCGTTTGACCGTACATGCAGTAGAAGGTTCCGCCGGTCAATTGCTGGTATTTTTCGATAACTTCAGGGGACTCAAGCCCGGGAACATGTTTCAGGGTTTTGATAGATTTGCCTGATTTCTCATGGGCTTCTATAACCGAAGAAAGTATCGGGGCAAAGTCAAACATCACCGATACGTTTTTCTCCTCGATAAGATCCACCGCTTGAGCGGCATCAAATTTACTCATATTGATATTCTGCGCTCCTGCATGAAAACTACTCGTTGCCATAAAAAGACCGCCAACATGAAACAACGGCAACAAATTGAGGTGAACATCCTGCGGTGATAAATTCATATGCAGATTTAGATGGATATTGGCGCTGATTAGATTGCCGTTAGTTAAGAGTGCACCTCGCGGTCTTCCGGCCACGGCCGCAGTATGGATAATAACCAAACCATCATTTGAAGACGCATCGTGCGGAGCGAAATCTCCCTTGTTTTCCATCAATGCGTTAAATTCCAGATAATTT
>JASFJP010000560.1:0-3568 GCA_050121225.1 Desulfobacterales bacterium | reverse complement strand
ACCATAACTATCAAGATGCTGTGGAAAGTCAGGCGCTTTACAATGTCCTGGAAAATGAGGTTATTCCCTGCTTTTACGACCGTAAAAACAGTAATCCACCCGCCTGTTGGCTAAAAAGGATGAAAGCATCAATGCAGATGGCCATGGAATCGTTTTGTAGCCTGCGTATGGTTTCAGATTATGAACGATATTTTTATGTTCCGGCCGCTATCAATAGGAGAACCCTACTTTCCGAAGAAGCCGAAAACGCTAAAAATTTGGCGGCTCAAATCAAACGGCTTCGAACTCTCTGGAAACAAATTAAAATCAACGCGCCCGCTTCTCAGTTACAGGGGCCATTCCGGGTGGGTGATTCTTTCCACGTAACATCGGAAATTCATCTCGGAGAGCTTCAACCCGATGAGGTCGATGTGGAGCTTTATTACGGCAACCTGAAATCGTTGGGAGAAGTATCCGCGAGCCACGTTGAACCAATGATGGTGCAAAAAAATTCCGGCAACGGAAACTATCTGTATGGCTGTGAATTAAGCTGTGATGTTTCCGGACGCTTCGGGTTTACCGTTCGTGTGGCTCCCCGGGGCGATGACCGAACTAAATCGACGCCCAGGCTGTTGACGTGGGTCTAGCTTAGTCCATCGATTCGTAAATACGATGACGTATTGACTTAGACTTCGGCCGAGCTCAGTCGAGGGCCTCAGGACTAAGTGCTGAGGGAGCATATCTGTTAGATGGGTCAATAATTATATGTCACTGTAATTGCGAATCGAAGCACTTAGCGTCTTAAAAGTAAATTTTTTTGCATTTGGTTCCAAAAATTTTTAACACGGATTACGACAGCAAATTCATCCGATAAAGAAGAAATAAAAACGCATGAAGGAAGTACCTTGCAACCCCCGGGTTCTGGTGGTTACACCTGAAGTCACCTATTTACCGCATCGCATGGGAGGCTTGGCCTCGTTTTATACAGCCAAAGCTGGCGGACTTGCCGATGTGTCGGCTGCGCTGATTAGCGCCTTATTTGAACAAGGTGCCGACGTCCATGTGGCTATCCCGGATTATCGCTCCCTTTTTAGTGATAAACTAGCTCCGGTATTAAAAAAGGAAACCAATAGAATCCAACGAAAAATGCCGGATGACCGGATCCATTTGGCAGAGGATCGGGCCTTTTATTACATCAATCGAGTGTACTCTCTTTACGGAGAAGAAAACATTAAGCTTTCCCTTGCTTTTCAGAGAGAGGTTATCAACAATATCGTACCCCGTGTTCAGCCGGATCTGATTCACTGCAACGATTGGATGACCGGTCTAATTCCCGCGATGGCCCGACAGCTTGGTATTCCCTGTCTTTTCACCATCCACAATGTCCACACCGTTAAAACCACCTTAGCCCTTATTGAGGACAGGGGGATTGATGCCGCTGCTTTTTGGCAAAATATCTATTACGAATTCATGGCGACGAATTACGAAACAACCCGCGAAGGCAATCCGGTGGATCTTCTCACCAGCGGAATTTTCGGGGCCCATTTTGTGAACGTGGTCAGTCCGAGATTTTTGCAGGAAATTGTCGAAGGCAGGCATGAATTTGTTGAACCTGCCATCCGATGGGAATTAACCAATAAATATAACGCCGAATGCGCTGAAGGTATTCTCAATGCACCAGACCCTTCTTTTAACCCAACCAACGATCGGGAATTAAAAAAGACATATGGGTCAAAGGATCATATTGACGGAAAAAAAGAAAACAAGCGTTATTTGCAAAGAAAGCTGGGATTGATACAGGATGATCAGGCGCCCATTTTTTTCTGGCCGTCTCGACTGGATCCGATCCAAAAAGGATGTCAGTTGCTGGCGGAAATTTTCTATAAGATAATTTCCGAATACTGGTCTCAGAATCTGCAAGTTGTGTTTGTGGCCAACGGCGATTATCAGATGGTTTTTAGAGACATTGTAACTTTTCACGGAATAAAAAAGCGCGTGGCCATTTGCGACTTCAACGACGACTTGGAGCATTTAGCCTATGGTGCTGCGGATTTCATACTGATGCCCTCAAGTTTTGAACCCTGCGGCCTGCCGCAAATGATCGCCCCCCTTTACGGCACTCTTCCGGTTGCACATGACACCGGCGGCATTCATGATACCATCACTCACCTGGATATTGACCAAAACAGTGGAAACGGATTTCTTTTTAAAATCTTTGATGCCGCTGGTCTTTACTGGGCGGTCCAACAAGCGATGAAATTCTATGGCTTGCCTCTGGAGATTAGATCCCGACAAATTAAGCGTATCATGGAAGAAAGCACCGCCACCTTCACCTATTCCAATACGGCCCGTCAGTACATTAAATTGTATGAAAAAATGCTGCAGCGTCCGCTGATCAATCAGACAATAGATCCAGTCTGTGTTGACAAAAACCATAAAGATCAATAGCCGCAAATGCCTACTCCAAAAAAGCCTTTTCAAAACAATGCTGCAAACAGTTTACTAGAAAGAGATCCTTACTTAAAGCCTTACAAAACTATTCTTCACCAGCGTTTATCCAATATCATTGCTGCCGAAAAGCGTCTCACTGAAGGAAAAATAACTCTAGCAGACTTTGCTTCCGGCCATGAGTATTTCGGCCTTCATTTTGTAGGTGACCAATGGATTTTTCGAGAATGGGCTCCGAATGCTTCCCAAATATTTCTGATCGGAGACAGAACTCAGTGGCGGGAGAAACGCGAATATGCGCTTCAGCGCATCAACGCTGACGGAGTGTGGGAAATCCATTTGCCCGCCGACGGCTTATCTCACGGAGATCTCTATCGTCTGCGTATCCATTGGCCCGGCGGTGATGGCGACCGCATTCCGGCTTATGCTCGGCGCGTGGTGCAGGATCCGCAATCCTTGGTTTTTAATGCACAAGTCTGGAAACCGGATACGCCATACCATTGGCGATGCTCTGAATTTAGCTGTCCAAATGACGCCCCCCTAATATATGAAGCCCATATTGGTATGGCCCAGGAAGAAGAAAAGATCGGCACATACCGTGAGTTCACCCAAAATATTATTCCCCGGATCGTCAAGGCTGGATACAATACGTTGCAATTGATGGCCATTCAGGAGCACCCCTATTATGGATCTTTTGGATATCAGGTGTCCAATTTTTTTGCGGCGTCATCGCGGTTTGGAACCCCGGAGGATTTAAAAGAACTCATCGATACAGCCCACTCAGCGGGATTACCTGTTTGCATGGACATCATACACTCCCACGCCGTGTCTAACGAAGTCGAGGGGTTGAGCCGCTTTGACGGTACTCTTTATCAGTACTTCCATGACGGACCCCGGGGACGACATGAGCTGTGGGACTCCCGATGCTTTAATTACGGCAAACATCAAGTACTGCACTTTCTACTCTCGAACTGCCGTTTCTGGTTGGACGAATACAGGTTTGACGGTTTTCGCTTCGACGGAATCACCAGTATGCTCTACCTCCACCATGGAATGAGCAAAGCTTTTACCTCTTATGACGATTATTTTGGAGACGAGGTCGACGACGATGCATTGACGTACCTGGCTCTTGCCAACCGTC
>JASFJP010000559.1:0-3571 GCA_050121225.1 Desulfobacterales bacterium | reverse complement strand
GAGAGGCGTCAGTGTCCCGTAGTAATCCACTTTGATACCGTCAAGAATGGAAAGGGACGCACGGCCTGTCCGGATTCGATTCAACTCCTTTTTCAAGGAATCGACGGTTTTGTCCATACTCGCCCGAGTTTCTTCATATATCGATTCAATCATGGAAGTTACCTCGCATAGGTTTTTTGAAATTGCCGATATGGCGCTCGCCACATGCCTAATGCTCAATCAGGGTTCCGATATGCTCACCGCAGACAACCCTTCTGATGTTTCCTTTGTCTTTGAGTTTAAAAACCGCCAAAGGAAGTTTGTTATCCATGGCCAAAGATATGGCCGTCATGTCCATAACTCTGAGTTGTTTTTCCAATACCTCCATATAACGGATGCGTTCTAACAGCTTGGCATTCTCATTCTCAACAGGATCCGAATCATAAAGTCCATCAACTTTGGTGGCTTTCAATAAGATCTCGGCGTGAATTTCCTGACCTCGAAGAACAGCAGCGGTATCCGTTGTAAAATAGGGATTGCCGGTGCCGGCACCGAAAATCACGACACGCCCCTTTTCAAGATGACGGATGGCTCTGCGCAGGATATAGGGTTCTGCTACCGCAGGCATGGAAATCGCCGTTTGCACACGGGTTTGCATTCCCTGCTTTTCAAGGGCATCTTGTAAAGCCAAACTGTTTATCACGGTAGCCAGCATGCCCATATGATCCGCCGATGTTCGATCCATTCCATATGAACTTGCCGCAATGCCTCGAAATAGATTTCCTCCGCCTACAATAATCGCAGCCTGAACACCTAATTCAACAATTGAGCGGATCTCACCAGCCACATACTTAATCATATCCGAGCTGATACCAAAATTTTGATCTCCCATCAGCGCCTCACCGCTCAATTTTACGACCACGCGTTTATATAGGGGTTTGTCCACGCTACATCCATTTGATGTTTGTTTGAGGTTTAAGATTCACCGGTCTGAAATCGCACAAAGCGTTTAACAGAAATGTTTTCTCCAATTTTGGCGATTAAGTCGTTTAACAAATCTGCTACGGTGATATCCGGATCGCGTACGTAAGGCTGCTTCAACAAGCAGTTGTCCTTAAAAAATTTTTCAAGTTTGCCTTCGACTATTTTGTCGATCACTTTTTCAGGTTTTCCCATCTCCAGGGCTTGAGCGCGGTAGATGTCTCTTTCTCGATTTACAAGTTCTTCGGGAATATCGTCGGGCTGAATACCGAGCGGATTGCTGGCGGCAATGTGCATGGCGAGATTTTTTGCAAACGCAACAAAATCATCATTTTTTGCAACAAAATCTGTCTCACAATTGACTTCAACGAGCACACCGAGTTTGCCGCCCATATGTATGTATGACTGGATGGTTCCCTCCGTCATCGCCCGCCCGGCTCTCTTTTGGGCGGTAGCCAATCCCTTTTTTCTGAGGAAATCAATTGCTTTATCCATATCCCCGTCACACTCTGTGAGAGCCTGCTTGCAATCCATCATTCCAGCGGCCGTCTTATCCCGAAGTTGCTTCACAAGTGCTGCATTTATCGTTGCCATTCTATTCTCCTCTTTCCTCAGCTTTTAGTCGATTCTTCGGGTTCATTAGCTTGAAGCTCCTCCGAACCTTCAATTGACGCTTCAGCTCCGGCGGCTTCCTCAGTTGATCGCTTGATTATTTCCACGACGGGACCATCTGTACCATCGGAAATAACTTTACGTTCACCCGGTTTTAAATCGGAACCGACGGCGACGAATTCGGTCTCCTCTTGCAATTCTTTGTCAGCCTCGGCCTGTTGCTTTTCTGCATGTCGCTCTTGACCTTCCGCGCACGCATCCGCAATACGTGATGTAATTAATCGAATTGCCCGAATGGCATCATCGTTGCCGGGTATGATGTGATCGATATCGTCCGGATCACAATTGGAATCCACGATCGCTATGATGGGTATGTTGAGGCGTCGTCCTTCTCGGACAGCAATGGCCTCATTTTTAGGATCGACAACAAACAAAGCCCCGGGGAGAGTGGTCATAGTTCGTATACCCCCCAGGTTGTTATCGAGCTTGACACGCTCTTTGGCAAGTTTCAGGCGCTCCTTTTTAGGGAAAAGGTTGATTTGCCCGTCATTTTGAATATCGTTGAGATAATTCAAGCGATCAATGCTTTGCTTGATGGTCTGAAAATTTGTTAACATGCCCCCCAGCCATCGGTTGTGAACATAGAACATCTCGCAACGATTGGCTTCTTCATAAATGGAATCACGGGCCTGCTTTTTGGTTCCGACGAACAGGATCGATTTTCCCTCGGCAACCCGGTCCACGACAAAATCGTAGGCTGTTTTGAACATGCGAACGGTCTTTTGCAGATCAATAATGTAAATCCCGTTTCTAGCTCCAAAAATATAAGGCTTCATTTTTGGATTCCAGCGTTTTGTTTGATGACCAAAGTGAACTCCGGCTTCTAGAAGTTCTTTCATTGTAACATAAGCCATATTTTTCTCCCTTCTTCGGTTATGCCGCCGCCCTCATCACCCCTGCTTCCGACTTTCAACGAAAGCACCGGGAATCAGGTCCGAGAGCGTGGGTGATATAAAAATCTGTCATTATTAGCAAATAATGTTATCCTGCGCAACCCTTTTTTACCAAGCAGTGATCTGAAATTCAACATCGCATATATCGCCTATTGGGCGGCTATAGCTACGTTCGCATGCGCATGCTAACCACACGATCGTATCCGCTGTAATCCTTTTTAAACCGAATATCCTCGTATTGCCCGCATTCGAACGCGATCCTCTGAACATCATCTTTCTGGTCATGACCAATCTCCAACAGCATAATACCGCCGGAATTAAGGTAGAGATGGGCAGAGCCGATAATCTTTTTGTAACACGCCAATCCATCTGTATCCCCATCCAGAGCTGCGACGGGTTCATAGCGATAAATTTCAGCCTGCAGCTCGGAAATCCCGTGACTGGGAATATAGGGCGGATTTGATACAATCATATCAAACCCGGTGGTCACCGGATTCATGGGCGCGAACCAATCACCGGCCAAAAGATGGACATGTTTTGATAGTTTATGTCGCTGGGCATTTTTTCTAGCAAGTTCAGCCGCTTTCAAAGAGAGATCAGAAGCGAAATAGATATGGCCGGGATGCTGTTGAGATAAAGCAAGAACGATGGCGCCCGAGCCGGTACCGAGATCCAGAATGCGTTTTGATGATACAGAGAAATCCTGTGATAAAATCTCCAGTGCCGCCTCTACAAGACACTCGGTTTCCGGTCTGGGTATCAAAACATCTCTTGTGACCTCTATATCCAAGGACCAAAACTCCTTGGTGCCAAGGATATAGGCCACCGGCTCATGATTGATTCTGCGCTTTATAAGTATTTTGAAGGCACTCAGCTCAGCGGCTGAAAGCGGTTGGTCATAGTTCAAATACAGGTCTAGGCGCTCGCAGTGCAATGCATGGGCAAGCAGTATTTCCGCAGTGAGTCTGGGACTGTCGATCGCGTGTGTCTTAAAATATGACGTGGCCCAATGGATGACTTTTGTAATGGTCCATCGTCTAGCGCTA
>JASFJP010000558.1:0-3579 GCA_050121225.1 Desulfobacterales bacterium | reverse complement strand
ATGTTAATGTGCGAAATCTGCGCAAGTGAAGGATAAAACGTCATTCAGGTAAAAGTTTTAAAAGATACCATTGGTTAGGGTATCGATAAAGCATCCACCTGAACCACTTCCACCACCACCACCACCACCACCGCTGCTGCTGCTGATGGTCGATCCAGCAGAAGTTGCAGGGGCAATACCGGGCCCGGAAGGATCTTCAATGATACTGTTTTGCTCTTCGTCGTCATCACCCGTGCCACCATCAACTAACGTTAAACTGAGCTGATCCCTAGCATCGTTAAATGAAACAAAGGCACTGTAGTCCTTCCAGCCAAGTCTGCGGGTGTACTTGTACCATGTATACCCCTCGGGCATGGGTTCCAAGAGAAAGAACGTGACGGTGGAACTGCGGCCGGGACTATCTACGACAATTTTGAAATCCATGAGTCCATACATCAGATTTTGGGGCATTCCCTTTCTATCCGAAATAGCATTGCTCTCGGGATCGATGGTATGTAAACTCGCCAAACCGGATTGGCTATCCGTTTTTATGCCCATGACCCTGCCTGTCGCCGTATAGAACGTGGTGACATCATCCGGTAGTCCCTGGATCCCATTGTCGGTGATATTGATTTCGACGGTATCTGAATCTGAATAACCGCCGGTATCAAACACGGTCAGCTCGAGTGTAATAGTGGATTGCTGTGTAATGGGCGGGGCGACAAACGTCGGCTTGGCGGCGTTTTCGTCTGAAAGCCACACTGTTGGACCGCTCAGTTGGGTCCATTCGTATACGGCAACGGCATCATTTGGATCTAATGATTGGGAGCCGTCCAAGGTCACTGTATGGCCTTCGACAACACTCTGATCGGAACCCGCATCGGCGATGGGCGCGGACTGGTTCACACCGAACGACACATCAATGGTGTGATCACTTCTGACATCTTCAAACGTATAGCTAGCGGTAATGGTTTCAGGCACTCCGTCCACGACGATCTCTTCCACACTGAAATCCGGATCCGGAATAAAGACAAATGTGAGACTTCCGCCCTGAGCTACGCCGACGTCCCCTGCCGGCGAAATGCTTCCTCCTGAGCCTGCTGTAGCAGTGATCGTGTAGGTGATCGAGTCAGGACATGCATCCACGCCTTTTTTTCTGCCGAAATTCTGAGTCCAATACGGATTACAGCTGGCTCCCGGGATAAATGCATAACCCACTCCAATATCGCAATAGTTCGCGTTTAATATATTGTTCCTGTGACCGGAACTGGCCATCCAGCTATTCATGACCGCCTGAGGGGTTGCCTGGCCACAGGCAATATTTTCACCGAGGTAGCTCCAAGAATAACCGGTGGCATTCACTCTATCAGCCGGGGTGCGGTTGTCAAGGCTCGTATGACTGAAGTAATCCTGCGTTCCCATATCTTCAGAATGGCCGCGTGCCGCTTCTGCCAGGTTGGCGTCATAGGCCAACGGGTGGAGTCCTTGGGATAGTCTCTCAGCATTTACGAGATCGATTACGTCACTTTCGAAGTCGGCATAAACTATAGCAGAAAACAAAAAAATACATATTACGACAACATAAGATGTTCGTTTCACCGGTTTGCTAGCCCCCTTGTTTTGCTTATTTCAGACACTAGATGATTCACTCCTGACACTAAAGCGGCACCAAAGTGAATGCCGGTAGATTTACGCTGCAATATCCGAGCCTTTATGTTGTGAAGACAAAAATTATTAAAATTCAATAAGTTGCGTATGCTATGAGTCATCTGCGATGTTAACCTGACAACTATTTTCGACATGATGTATGAAAAAGGTTACAGGGCAGGTTTTCTGCAACGGCTACTTAGACCCACCGAATCGAAAAAATTAATGGGTTAACAAAATAGATGTCGATGCTTAATTTAACACATTATAGAAACGGATTGCGTGTGATATGAAGAAAAGAAAACCATATGGCAGCTCCCTGAAGGAGCAATTATTGGCCAATGCCAAGGATTGTCTGTACAACTTCCTCTTGGAAGACGGTGCCATTCGAGGAGCTATCTTGCACGGTACCCGGATGGTGAATGAAATGCGGGCTAACCACGGACTCGGGATTCTGGAGACACTTGTTCTCGGTCGTGCATACTTGGGCGCCGGATTAATGTCGGCAGACCTAAAAAGCAATGATCGGATCAGCATTAAATTTGACTGTTCAGGCCCTATCAAGGGACTAACTGTGGAATCCAATGCCTTCGGTGAAGTTCGCGGTTTTCTAAAAAATGTTCCGATACCCCTTGAGAAACCGATGGAAAGTTTCGACCTTGCACCGTTCTTTGGAGCCGGTTTTCTGTCTGTGACACGGTATCTGAAAGATGCCAAACAGCCGTTTACCGGACAAGTGATGCTGGAATACGGCAACATCGCCAAAGACCTTGCCAATTACTATCTCGCTTCGGAACAGATCCCGACTGCATTTAATTTGAGCATAAAATTTGACGATAAGGGGCAGGTGACGGGAGCCGGCGGGCTATTTCTGCAGGCCATGCCGCAAGCAAATGATGATTTGACAGCACGAATGGAGGAACGCGTAACCAATTTACCATCACTGGGAGACGTATTTACTAGGAATCAAGAACCGGAGGCTTTGGTTCAAGAGGTATTCAAAAAGTACAAACCAAAATTTCTGATGAAGCGACGAATAGAATTCATGTGCCATTGCAACCCAAACCAGATTCGCAATTTATTGATGATGCTGCCTATCGATGATTTGAAAGATATGCGCGACAACGGCCCTTATCCGGTCGAAATCCGATGCCACCACTGCAATACCCTGTATCATTATGATCAGGAAAATATCCGAGAGATCTACGGCAAGAGATTCCCTAACAATTAGGGTTTACTTCGCAGTCCCCGATCCCGGTTGCCCTTGCTTCTTTAATTGCTGAATCATTTCATCAACAGAGCGACCAGTAGGCGCCATGGCGACCGGGTTAATCTCCAAAAGTCCTTCCCAGGCGTTAATGGCACCTTCCGTGTCCTTCATATCATGTAAAAGTACAATCCCTTTGTTCATGCGTGAGATTTCATGTTTGGGGTCGCTTTCGATGGCCCTATCGAATGCTTTGATGGCCTCCTCCGGTTTACCACTGCGCCGATACATGATACCCATATCGGTCCAGACGTTGGCGTTGTTCGGTTTTAATTCAAGGGATTTGCTATAGGCCTGGATCGCTTTATTATACTGGTTGGAATCAAAATATTCGTTACCCAGTTGAATCCAAGCATCCGCATTTTGGGGATTGGACTTTGTTTGCTGCTCCAGAGTGACGATGTTACCGGATCGGTCGGTTTCAGCAGCTCGGGGTGGAGGTGATTGCATCTGACCCTGAACAGGTGGGCTCTCAGATCTAATCACGGCAAACATTACACCCCCAAAAAATCCGACAGCCAATGCCAATAGCACCCCCAGCCAAAATGTTTCCTTGCGGACGTATTGCCCCTCAACATTTTGAGATTTTTTTGCCATGTGATACCCTCCTTTAGGGTATTGCGATCTGAAAGCGCGCATTTGCCCGGTGAGTACATGCGTTTAACCCGGCAAACTTGTTTAACTTA
>JASFJP010000557.1:0-3586 GCA_050121225.1 Desulfobacterales bacterium | reverse complement strand
GTTTATGGAAACAAGTCATGTAGTTATCATGCTGATCCTGCTCGGTTGTATGGCGACTTATATCCCTGTTTTTATGTGTCTCTTTTTTACCGCGGTTTTGGGGTTTGTTTTTTTTACGGATCTCCCTGTGTTGCTGCTGGCCCAGAGTCTTTTTCGCAGTATGGACAATTTTGCCCTGGTGGTGGTGCTTTTCTTTATCCTTTGCGGCAATATCATGACCGCCGGATCGATTGTTGAAAAACTCATAAAACTCGCCAATTCGGTCGTCAGCTGGCTTCCGGGAGGTCTTGGAATGGCCGGCGTCCTGGCATGCGGCCTTTTCGGTGCTATCTCCGGATCCACCGTGGCGACCGTAGTGGCTTTAGGCGGATTTATGATACCGGCCCTGATAGACAACGGCTATCCGCAGAAATATACCCTGGGCCTGATGACCACATCTCCCAATCTCGGAGTGATTATCCCTCCCAGCATCGGCATGATCCTTTACAGCATGATCAGCAACGTCTCGCTGGAAGGCCTGTTTGCCACAGGATTCCTGCCGGGTATCATGATCATGTTTGGTGTGTGCGCATATACTTATTTTGTGTTTCGCAAGAAAAAAGAAATTGTACGCAAACCGATTCCCAGCATCCGGGAGTTGCTGCTGGTTCTCAAAGAGTGCTTCTGGGCGCTGATGCTGCCGGTGATTATTTTTGGGGGAATTTTTTCGGGTGCCTTTACCGCCAGTGAAGCCGCCGTTGTAGCCTGCGTTTATGCTTTGGTTGTTGAGCTTTTTATCCACCGTTCAGTTAAGTTAAAAGACGTTAAAAAAATCACCGTTAGCTCGGCCGTAACCTCGGCTACGTTGCTGATTATCGTGGCCGGAGCCACCTGCTTCGGCCGCCTGCTTACCTTGGAAAATATACCGGGAAAAATTACCGAAGCAGTCCTGGCCGCGATTGATTCTCCCGTTATGTTTCTTCTGGCGATGAATATTTTGCTCCTGATTGTCGGCATGTTTATGGATATTATCTCGGCCACCATGATCCTGGGACCCGTGTTCCTGCCGATGTTGGATGCCTTCAACGTGAACTGGATGCACTTCGGCTTGATCCTGACCGTCAATTTAGCCATCGGTTACTGCACACCCCCCATGGGCGTCAGTCTTTATATTACGGGATCCATTTCGAATAAGGATCTGATCTATGTTTCCAAAGCTGTGATTCCATTCCTTGTCATCCAGATTGCGGTGCTGTTTTTTATCACCTATTTTCCGGAAACTGTGCTTTGGCTACCGCGAATTGGGGGATATTTAGAATAGACTGAACGAGCCGGAAAAATATAGCTCAAGCAATGTATTCAGGAGGCAAAAAAAAATGACTGCAAAGGAATCTTTTCTTAAAGGCATCCGTATCCTGGCAGTGGATGATGAAGAAGATATTCTGGAAACCATCGAAGAGATTTTAGATGAATCCCGTGTCGACACCGCTCGGGACTACCAAAGCGCTTCTCAAAAAATCAAGCAGGGGCGGTACGATCTTGCAATTTTAGACATCATGGGTGTCGATGGGCTCAAATTGTTGGATGAAGCTGTGGATAGGGGAATACCAACCGTAATGCTGACTGCTCATGCCATCAGTGCAGAAACGCTTATGAAGTCCATTCAAAAAGGGGCGATTTCCTACCTGCCAAAAGAGACTCTGGCGGATCTGGATGATTTGCTTAATGAAATATTGGGTGCAGTCCGAAGAGGTGAGCCACCCTGGAAAATGCTTTTCGAAAAGCTCGGTGACTTTTTTGATAAACGTTTCGGTCCTGATTGGAAAGAAAAGGATTATGAATTCTGGTCTGAATTCAGCCGCAGTTACCAGATCGGCAAAGGTATTCAACAGCGCCTCAAGCACGACAGAAAAATCATCGATAAAGGAATCTGAGGTAAGTTCTGCAACCCTATTTACGGTGGCAATATCATCCCGGCATGACTATAAAATCCATGTGATGTAGCTGCAAAATAGCTACTTTCTTTCTTGACTTACCCTCCACCTTCCTCTATAGTCCATTTCTTAAAATAATCGATGTATACGGTATACAAACCCTATACTTTTAAAGACGTCATTATTGGTTCAACAAAGCAGGATCGTAATTTGTATTAGCTTTTTGAAATGGCGAGAAATGAAATTAACTAGGAGGTTTTAAAATGAATTTTAGCCTGCCGGAAGAGCTTGAAATGCTCCGTGATATGGTTCGCGATTTTGCAAGGGAAAAAATAGCGCCCTTTGCCGACGAATGGGATGAGAAGCATTATTTCCCATATGAAGAGGTGATTAAACCGATGGGGGAACTTGGCCTGTTCGGTACGGTAATACCGGAGGAATATGGCGGCTCTGAGATGGGCTGGCTGGCGGCCATGATTGTCACCGAGGAAATTGCTCGGGCGTCAAGCTCCTTGAGGGTCCAGATTAATATGCAGACACTGGGATGCGCTTATACCATACTCACATATGGCAGTGATGAGCTTAAACAGAAATATATTCCCAAGCTGGTCACTGCTGAGTATATGGGGGCATTCGCCATGACTGAACCGGATGCGGGCTCAGATGTCATGGCCATGAAATCGAGGGCTGAAGATAAGGGTGATCATTGGCTGTTAAACGGTTCGAAGACCTGGATTTCCAATGCCGATGTCGCAGATGCAATTATTTACTATGCTTACACCGATCCGTCCCAGGGGGCAAAAGGACTTTCCGCATTTGTTGTCGAAGTCAAGAATTTCAATGATATCAGAACAACTGCTCTGGATAAAATGGGTTCGCGTTCTTCGCCTACCGGCGAAATTTATTTAACCGATACGCAACTTCCCAAGGAGAATATCCTTGGAAATCCAGGGGATGGAGCCAAGATCCTTTTCGGTTCACTGAATCAGACACGTCTTTCCGCTGCAGCCGGTGGTATCGGGGTTGCCCAGGCTTGTCTGGATGAAGCCATAAAATACTGTAAAGAACGTAAGCAATTCGGCAAACTGATCGGCGAGTTTCAAATGAACCAGGATCTGATTGCCCAGATGTCGGCCGAAATTGAGGCTGCACGGCTTGTGGTTTATCGCGCCGCCTGGGTAAAAGATCAAGGAAGACTGAACAACGGACTCGATGTAGCTCAGGCAAAATATTTGGCTGGTGAAGTTGCAACCAAATGCGCCAATTATGCAATGCGGATTTTGGGTGCCTATGGGTACTCGACCGAGTATCCGGTGGCCAGATTTTTCCGCGATGCTCCGACATATACTATGGTTGAAGGTTCGGCCAATATTTGTAAATGGATAATTGCTTTGGATCAGTTGGGGATACGCAAAGCAAATCGTTAAGAAGGCCCAGCGCTAAGGGCGGGGGTGTATAGGGCGCTTTTCGGGACAGGCTTGTTGAGCCCATTTAGTTTAGAAATATGATGGGTAGTCCTACTTAAAAAGCGGCGCGCTCTAAGAATCCGATAATATTAAAAAATAGTTATTCCCTATTAGACAATCAAAAAATTTAAAAGGAGACGGATATGGAAATAGTTGTTTTAGTAAAACAGGTGCCGGACACCGAATCCCTGATCGAGATCGCCGGAG
>JASFJP010000556.1:0-3587 GCA_050121225.1 Desulfobacterales bacterium | reverse complement strand
AGGTTCAGGGTTCAACGTTCAAAGGTTGTAACATGCTAATTTCAATGATTTTATTCTCACTTTTTTGGATTAGCATCTTTCACCCATTGGGTGAAACATGGAATTTGACCCGATTGGCGCGTAATATAATTGTTGGAGAACAGTTAGAGCACTTTAACTGGGAACCGTGAACGCTGAACCGTTCAACCTAGAATAAAGTAAGATGAAAAAAATCACATCACTATTGTCGACCCAGAGCCTGATTTACTTCTTGATCTGCGCCGTGGGAATAATCGTCTTTGTTTTTCTGATTATTATTCCGGCGCAGAGAACGTCTGCTGAATTGGACGCAAGCATTGAAGACCTCGGCCGACGCATCGACGAGCAACGGATACTGAAGCCGGTATTTGAAAACCTGTTGAAACGGGTGAAAAGTAAAAACCAAACCGGACTGCCGATCACAAAAAAGGCTAAATTAGCTCGGGGCGACATCGGCAATTTATCGACAACGTTGCAGGAAATGGCACAGCGGTACGATCTCAACCTAAAAGAAATTAAAACCGACGTCACGCCGGGAACAAACAAAAACGGTTATCTGTTGATGCAAATCGACGTCACAGGGGATTTTATAAAATTTCGGGATTTTCTGATTGACTTGGGAACGATTCCGTCACTGGAGCATATTGAAACCGTTGATATTCGTGCCATTGAAGCTAACAGGGAAATCAAGCTGAAGATCTGGTTGGCGCAGAAGTAGTTGTTGTTTGGGTTCCAGATTTGGTAGTAGGCAATAATTTGGCTCTTTGAATTTAGGACACGGATCTTCACAGACCCGCCCGACTCGCTTGCTCTCATGGCGGACGCGGTGAACGCAGATTTTTTGTTATTTTCAAACATTATTAATTTAATCCGTGTTAATCGGTGAGCATCCGTGTCCCATTTCTATTTAAAGAACACAGATCTTCACGGATTAACAAAAGGTTTGGTACTTCTTCTGTCCGAACAAAACATTTAAATAAACACGACGTAAATGACGAATAGAGAAAAAATTATTGTTGGGCTGATGCTGATAGTGGTGGTCTACGGCGTGTACACGCTGTTTTTATCTTCACCAAGCGAGACAAAAATTAGTGGCCAGCAGAATCTGGAGACACTCAATACATTCGTTGCGAAAATCGCGGATAAAGCCAAATCAGGACTTTCAAAAAAGCAATCTTACGTTTTGCAAAAAGCAAAAACTAAATGGAAACAGGATCCATTGATTCAAATGCGGGAAGCGCCCAAAGTTGAAGAAGAAGAAATCATAATGCCCGCTACGAAGTCCAAAATTGTGTATACGGGTTTTCTCCAGATGGGAAATAAACGCCTGGCGATTATCAGCGGAATGGAATATGAAGCCGGCGACAAGCTGGAGCCGGGCGGATTCATTGTGCGCAATATTAATCCGAATCATGTTGTTCTTGGCACATCGAATACAGGAAAACAAACCTTTATCATTCCAATGGAAGAAATGGAATAGGATTGTCGCTTTATGGCTAACTTGCAACGCATATACAAACTGAATGTAGGGGTCTTTTGTCTTCTCTTGATGGTCATTTGGATCGGTGGTTGTTCGGGCAAGAAAGAATTAAAAGACGTCAAAGATCCATTCTATGAGGAGTGGCGGGTTAGAGCCGAAGAATCAAAAGGGGAATCAGCAGTTGAACCTCCGCCGATTGATGAAGAACCGTTTGAAATCGTCAGCAAAGAGGCCAGGGAGGAATTTAAGCCTGTAATCCAAAAACCGCTTCCAAAACGCAAAATCAGCCTTAAAATGAATAATATTGACGTGGCTGTGTTATTGCGGGCACTTGCCAGGGCTGCCAATCAGAACATTATACTCAATGAAAAAGTTTCCGGAAAAGTAAACATCAACATTCACCAGGCCCCCTGGGATGAGGTGTTTTTAGGTATTTTACGTACCAATAATCTGAGCTACGCCTGGGAAGGCCAAATTATCCGCATTATGACGGCCGATGATATGGAGGCGGATCTGAAACGCAAAGCCCGTAGACGCGAATTTAAACTGACCCAACCTCCTTTGACCCGCATCGTCGCTATAAAATTTACGGAAGCCAACAAGCTTAAAGCGAATCTGGAAAAATTTATTACCCCCGACAAAAACGGCAAGCGCACCGGATCAATCATGGTGGATGAGCATACCAACTCCGTGATTGTCCAGGCCATAAGAAATGACATGGACAATATCATTGCGGTCATTCAAAAACTTGACCGCCCGACGCCCCAGGTACTGATCGAAGCCATTATCGTGGAAGCCAACAAAGATGTGGCCCGTGAACTGGGAGTCCAGTGGGGAGGTGCCTACATCGGAAGCAGCGGAAATAAAAGCCTGGTTTTTACGGGTGAGCAAGGTGGCACAGATGTCGTACCGATCGACGAACCCTTAATGGATGTCACCTCAGGGTCGGTAGTGAATCTTCCGGCCGAAGCAATCGCCGGGTTTGATCCAACGACATTCGGCCTCATCGCCGCGCGGGCAGGAGAATACCTCTTAACCACTCAGCTTTCGGCACTGCAACAACAGGGTAAACTCAATATCTTGTCGAGTCCTTCCATTACCACCCTGGACAATCAGACCGCCCTCATTGAAAGCGGACAGGATGTGCCGTATCAGTCGGTTGAAGACGGTGAGGTCAAGGTCGAGTACAAAAAGGCGGTGCTGAGCTTACGCGTCACGCCGCATGTGATTGACGGGGCCACACTTAAACTTTACATCAAAGTCAACAAAGACCAGCCCGATTTTTCCCAAACCGTGCTCGGCAATCCAACCATCATAACCAAGAATGCTGAAACCAATGTGATCCAAAATGATGGACAAACCATCGTCATCGGTGGTTTAACCCAGGAGACAGCCACCCGCCAACAAACCGGAACCCCGTGGCTCGAGGATATTCCCGGACTGGGGTACTTATTCAAGCGCAAGAGCAGTGAGGATAATCTGGAGGATTTGCTGATATTTATCACGCCTCATATTCTAAAACCTCGCACCGCGGCAGGGAGTTAGAACCTGAATCTTGCATGAAAACTTAATGAGAATATGAAAGCCTCCGACTCGTGTAAAATTCAGGCAGAGGGGCACGGATTGATCGTGATAAATTAAAAACGACTTTGTTTCTTAACGTTAGGCATTTTTATTTCAGGCACACCCTTTTTACTGTGGAATCTGCTTTCCTCGCTAAGTCAGAAACTTCCCGGAATACGCCCAAACGTTATTTGGTCAAAAAATGGAATATTTCAGTATACTTAATTTAAAAAAAGAACCCTTTTCCAACTCGCCGGATCCTGATTTCTTTTTCCATTCGAGACAGCACCTTGACTGTCTGCAGAAATTGGAGCTTTCCTTGCGATTGCGGCGGGGCTTGAATGTGATTATCGGTGATGTCGGAACCGGGAAAACCACGATGTGCCGTCAAATTATCCGTCGATTTGCCACAAAAGAAGATATTGACACCCACTTAATTCTGGATCCTCATTTTCTGAATGCGTCCGAGTTTCTGACCACTGTGACCAAAATGCTTCTGGGCAAAAAACCGCCTGTCGGAAGCAAC
>JASFJP010000555.1:0-3587 GCA_050121225.1 Desulfobacterales bacterium | reverse complement strand
TGATGGCTCGATTAATTTCGCCCAAACCGCCGCGGCGTGAAATGGACATGCTGCTTTCTACCGGAGAACGGATCACAATGTCCCTGCTATGCATGGCGTTACATAAACTGGGTTTAGACGCGGTTTCGCTCACCGGTTCCCAGGCTGGCATCATCACCAACGACCGCCACAACGACGCTCAGGTCATCGAGGTCCGACCCTTTCGGGTGCAGGATGAGATGGCCAAGGGCAAGGTAGTCATCATCGGCGGCTTTCAGGGGGTAAGCTACAGGCGGGACATCACAACCCTGGGGCGTGGCGGTTCCGATACCACGGCGGTGGCCCTGGCTGCCGCTTTGGATGCGGAACGTTGTGAAATCTACTCTGATGTGGACGGCGTCTACTCGGCCGACCCCTCCACGATAGCGGGCGCCCGGCACCTGCCAGAAATCTCCTACCCCGTGATGCAAGAAATGAGCATGACCGGGGCCAAAGTGCTGCACGCCCATGCCGTGCAGTTTGCTAAAGAAAAGGACATTGCCATCTATGCCCGCAGCACTTTCAATCCGGGCAGGCAAACCGTTATCCACCGGCTCTCACCGGGCGCCATCATTGGAGTGCAGGCGGTTGTCAGCGAAAAAGAGATCGAAAGAATTCGGCTGCATGGCGCCGATGCCCGGGCTCTTTTTAAGCAGACAGCTGAATACCTTGAAAGTGAACAGGTTCCGATTAAAGAAGTCAATGTTATCGGGACTGCAACAGGGGAACAAACAACAGCATCCTTTGTAGTTTCTAACCAACATATCTTTGGCTGGGAACAAATTAAGTCGACACTGATGAACAAAATTGGCTCGCATATCACGATTGACACCGACCTGGCTGCTCTGTCCCTAATTGGCGAGGGATTGAACCGCGATAATCTGACCCTTTTGGAAGTTCACAATACGCTGGCAGACAACGGCATACCTGTAAACGGCATCACCACAACCTCTTTCCGCATTTCCCTGCTGGTGCCGCGCAGCCAGATCGAAAAGAGCGTTAAACTCTGCCATGACCGCTGGGTAGTTGGCAACAGCATTTAACAGTCTGGTAGGTTTGAAATCTAATGCATGCCTTGCTAAAAAGTATCATAAAAATAGAATTTGAACAGATAAACTATCGCGACGAATTCGAAGAGTATTTTCGCTTTGTCCAGGGCAGCGTACCCATTTTATTGTCCGCTCCTCATGGAGCAAGACACAAAAGAAATGGAGCTTGGAAGGGAGAGGATGAGTACACGGCCTCAATAGCTGTAAAACTTGCTGAAATGACAAACGCCCATGTCATCTATGTCAAAAATCAAACCCAGGAAGATCCGAACGCTACGTCAACTTCAGCCTACAAGGAAAAAATTAAAGAAATTATCAAGGATTTTGACATAAAGTTTTTGGCTGACATCCATGGTGCCAACAGCGACAGAAATTTTAAAATCTGTGCCGGCATAATAGACGAAGACACTGAGAAATGCTCATGCCCCACCTTCAGACCAGTAATCCAGGATGCCCTCGGTGATTTCCAAAGCCCCTTATTTAACCTCGAAGGTCTGTATGCAGCAAACCCTAAACGCGTGACGTACTTTGCCAGGCACGAGTGCGGCATAGAATCGGCGCAATTTGAGATAAACGCCGACTACAGAATAATAAAAAGAAAGCCCGACAGCACATATGCCCTAAACGGAATGGATCTTGATTTCAGAGCTGACGAACAAAAAGTAAAAGAACTTCTGTGTCACATGAAAAAAATGATTCTTAACCTTGTGCGTATTCAAGGATCTGGTCAGTTTTGAGATGTTCAGGAATGAAGGAAACGATGCACCATTTTGATATGAATGAACTGCTACGAAAAATAAGAGAATTTAGATCGGCTCGGGACTGGGATCAATACCACTCACCGAAGAATTTGGCTATGGCGCTCCTGGTGGAGGCTGCCGAACTTGCCGAGCATTTTCAGTGGCTAACTCAAAAAGAAAGCTTCGAGGTCGCTAAGCGCAAACGCGATGCCATCAGGGATGAGATTGCGGACGTGTTGATTTACCTGGTCAATCTGGCCGACAAGTGCGGCATCGACCCGTTGAAGGCTGCGCATGATAAAATTGAGAAGAATCGCATGAAGTACCCTACCGAAAAGGTTAAAGGAAGGCACACCAAATACAACGAATCAGTATAATTCAAGAATTGATTTTAGACACCCATTCCCACCAAAGAGTTTCAAATCATAACGGGACTCGGTCTCTCACTCACAAAATGTCTAGTTGAACTTCATGGCGGAAAAATTTGGGCGGAGAGCGGAGGAAAAGATAAAGGATCATCATTCCATTTTGTCATTCCCCTGCAATAAGTGTGGAGGCTAACTATAAGGCGACCGGCCTGAAGCAAACGCGGTTTCGGCCTGATTCTTTTGCTTCGTACATTAGTGCGTCAGCGGCTCTTATGATGGACTCTTGTGTATATAATTCAGCTTGCGAATCTGACTGCAAACATGTGCTACCAAAACTTGCAGTAACCGATATGGTTTGTCTCCCGGCATTAATAGTTTTTTCTGTTATTTTTCTCCTTAATCTTTCTGCCAGTATCTGTGTGCCTCCGGCGTCGGTTTCCGGTAGGATAATTAAAAATTCCTCGCCACCATATCGGACTATCCAATCAACTTGATCCCTTATCGAAGACATTATCCTCGCTGCAAATTCTTTCAATACCTCATCGCCGGCCTGGTGGCCGTAATTATCATTGATATTTTTGAAATGGTCAATGTCGCAAATAATCAGTGACAATGGGCGTCGGTAACGTCTGGCCCGCGTGAGTTCCTGCGGGAGACGTTCATTAAGATAGCTTCGGTTAAAACAACCGGTCAGTGGATCTTTTATGGATAAAAGCCTGATTTCTTCATTTGCAGACCTGAGTGATTGTTCTAAATTGACGATCCGAACACCGGAATTAATCCGAGCAATGAGTTCTGCGTGGTGAAACGGTTTAGTCAAATAATCATCAGCACCGGCTTCCAGTCCGGATACAATGTCGTCTTTGGCGTTTTTGGCTGTCAATAGAATGATGAATACGTATCCATTCCATTCTCGTTTTCTTATGGCCTGGCATAAACCCAAACCATCAAGCTTTGGCATCATCCAGTCACTAATTACAATGGGAAAAAAAGTTTGGTTTAATTTTTCGATGGCTTTAACTCCGTTTTCAGCCATATCCACAGCATAGCCCTCTTTAACAAGCTTTTTTACCAATAGCTTCCTAGTGACGATGTCATCTTCAACGATAAGTATTGGAAATTGTTTTTCCATTGTATCCTTCTTCGAGGGTAATCATTTTTTTGATCGGTATCCCGGGTTTAAACTTCTTACCACTCTTTATGTTTAATTTTGCATCAACGGCATACTTAACCACTAGTAGTATCGGTCCGGTTTCAGACTAACTTTAGCCAATTTCACGATATAGGGTTCATTTTCCTGAAGCTATTGTGGAAGACCTTTACACGGCCGTGCATCATCAAATACCGCCGGACAGCCTTGCATGGAGCACAATGGGGAGCATCCCTTTTGTTCCGTTATCCGAAGACCAGTC
>JASFJP010000554.1:0-3591 GCA_050121225.1 Desulfobacterales bacterium | reverse complement strand
TGATAACCAATACCCAATTCCTCCCAATTGGTTTTTAGCTCAATTGGGGTATTATCACAAGGAGCCGAACCATGTACAGGGTAGCAGTTAAACGCGATTTTATCGCACAGCATTTTCTTATCGGCGATGATTGGGGTGATGAGAATGAGCCCCACGCGCACCATTATGTAATTGAAGTGCAATTGGAGGGCCGCGATCTCGATGCCCACGGTTATCTTACGGATATCTGCGACATCGAGCTATCACTCGATGACCGGGTCGCCTATTACAGGGACAAGATGCTCAATGAGCTGCCCGAGTTCGACGGTCTTAACCCCAGTATCGAACACTTTGCCAGAATTCTTTGTAAATCCCTTTGTACTAAGATTCAGACTCGTCATCTAAAAGCCGTCAGCGTCAAACTATGGGAAAATGAGTGGGCCTGGTCGCAATATCGCCAAGAATTCTGAATATTAAATCTCCATCAGATAAACTCGATCGGAATCGTACGTTGGACTTTTCGGACATGGGCGGGCTGACATTTTTTATTCTGGCAACCTACGCTGCCCAGATTATTCAGGTTTGCTTTTTCTCCGTGCCCAGCGCAGGATCAACCGTTGAAATGCTGTTTAAAGTGAAAAAGGATCCCGGGCGCACTGATCATCATCCCGCAGCCGCCCGATCTCGGATCAAAATGGCGCTACTGATCCTAGCAACCCTTACTGTAACAACCACTTCGCTGATCCCGTTGGTCACCATCATTTATCCCCCTATTATCAAGCTGCTCGGCCCATTTATGGCAAATCCATCGGGACTTATGCAAACGACCTGCATTTTGTTTCTCGTCTTGGGCAACGTTTTGACTTATGCGGCTGTGGCTACTTTGCGCTCACATGTGAGCTTCCATGCATTCGGGGAGACAACCCGGCTTTACACATCCGGTATATACGGCTGGGTGCGCAATCCGATCACGGTCGGTTTGGCCCTAATTTACGCCGGATTTTTTCTGGCTTTGCCGTCTGCGGCGATGCTGCTCGGGCTGATCTTCTTTTTATTGAATTCGGCCTATCGGATAAACATGGAAGAAGTTTATTTGCAGCGCGCATTTGGGGATGAATACTTGCGATATAAGCGGCAGGTCGGAAAATATTTGCCGAGACTGTCGAAAACTAAACAATAATTTCTGATGAACATCGGACTGATCATTTACGGGCGTCTTGATACACTGACTGGTGGTTACATTTACGATCGGATGCTGGTGGAGCGCCTGCGGCAAGACGGGCACCGGGTTGAAATCGTTTCACTTCCCCGGCAACATTACACACGTCATCTGCTGGATAACGTTTCACCAGAGCTTCTCTCCAAGCTTGTGTCCGCCGACTTTGATCTGCTGCTGCAGGATGAGCTCAATCATCCTTCTCTATTTAAGATGAATCATCGACTGAGAAAAATGTCCGATATTCCAATCGTCGCTATCGTGCACCAAGTGCTATGTCGTCAGCCGCGAAACGGTTTGCTCAACAGCCTTTACGAAATCGTCGAAAGGTCCTATCTTAACTCCGTCGATGCATTTATCTTTAACAGTAACACCACCCGTCAAACCGTTGAGCAGCTGGTTCACGACCGTCGTCCATCCATTGTGGCTTTTCCGGCCGGGGACCGGCTGGGTTGTCTGGCGTCACCGGCGCAGGCCGCCTCCCGGGCCCGGACACTCGGACCGCTCAGGCTGATGTTCGTCGGTAATGTGCTGCCTAACAAGGGACTGCTGCCGCTGATCCAGAGCCTTTTGAAACTATCTTTTGAAACCTGGCACCTAACGGTTGTCGGCAGTCTGCAAATGGATTGCCGATATCTTCGCAAGGTTGAAAAATTGATCGTCGCCAAAAATATGAAACAACAGATCGCGCTTGTAGGCCCCAAGGAGGGGGTTGAATTGGCGTCTCTTCTGGAACAAAGTCATGTCTTTGTCATGCCCTATTCTCATGAAGGCTTCGGAATGGCCCATCTTGAAGCCATGGGATTTGCGCTGCCCGTTATCGGCTCATCCAGCGGAGCGGTTAAAGAATTTGTGATACCGGAACAAAACGGCTTTTTGATCGACCCCGGTGATGTTAAAGCAACTCGAGCCTGCCTGAAGCGACTGGACCATGATCGTCAATTGCTGATTAAAATGAGTCACGCTGCCCTTAAAACGTTTCATGAACAGCCACGGTGGAGCGATACGATGGAGGCGGTCCATCGATTCTTAAGCGATCTGGTAAACGATCATAGAAAATGTCTATTACAACCACTTTAAAAAAACTCAAGCCCACATTGGGATTTATCCTTTCAGCGTGCTTTCTCAATGTGCTACTGAATATCCAGTATCCGGCATCGGATTTGCCGCTGTGGACGCTTTTCAAGCTCTCGCCGGAGGCTCTTGGTATCCTCCTGATCATATGGCTGATCGCCATTTTGAGAATACGTTTTCAGGCTGCCGTCTATATACCGCTAATTGCCTGGGTACTGTTTTTACGATTGTTCCGGCTGGGCGATGTTTTGGTACCGATGTATTTCTTCCGACCATTTAATCTCTATCTGGATTCGCGATTCTTACCGGATTTGCTCCACCTGCTCTACACGACGCTGTCCCGCAATGCGTTCTTCATCTGGCTATTTGCGGTAACAGCTTTGCTGGCAGGAATGATTTGGCTCACCTGGCTCTCGTTTAAAACCATTCACAACTACCTTTTGTCTCCTCGTATCCGCGGTTGGGCCTTAGGGATTGTAATGGCAGGTCTCATGGTGCTTCCGCAGATTTGGGGCGGCATTTTCTTCGATAAAAATCGGTTCCTCGCCCGGGGCCTGTTTTTACGGGTAATCGAAGAATTTGATTTCATTCTGCAGGTCAAAGGGCACCGCGCCAAGCATATGGCGGTGATCGGATCAGCTCTGAAAAAGAACCAAACAACGCCCTCGTCTTTGGATAAACTGCATGGCGCCGATGTATATCTTTTCTTCGTCGAATCTTACGGTTACACCATCTTTGGCGATACGCGCCATTTTCCAAAAATTGAGCCCCATCTGATCGCCATCGAAAATGCATTGAATGATCAAGGATTTGAGGTTGTATCGAACTTTTTCGACTCACCTACTTACGGCGGATCTTCGTGGCTGGCCCATGCAACTCTTTCCAGCGGCGTTCATCTCAACAATCAGATGCGCTACAATTTGTTGATCACCTCGCAGGTCAAAACTTTGGCCCGTTATTTTAACGCGGCCGGGTACCGCACGGTCCGGGCGATGCCGGGAACACAGTGGCCCTGGCCGGAAGGTGAATTTTATGGATATCAGGCCAAATACTATGCTTGGCACTTCGACTACCTCGGTCCCATGTACGGCTGGTCGACCATGCCTGATCAGTATGTACTCGATTTTATCCGTCGACGCGAAATCGAAACTGCCAGCCAACCCCTGTTTGTCGAGTTCATTTTGGTCAGCAGCCACGCACCCTTTCACCGCCAGCCTCCTTATTTGGATGCTTGGTCCCGCATCGGCGAGGGCGCGGTTTACAATGACTTAGAAGTTATTACCTTTCCAATTGTATGGCCCGATCTGAGCAATGCTTCCGAG
>JASFJP010000553.1:0-3613 GCA_050121225.1 Desulfobacterales bacterium | reverse complement strand
CGGAACGTTGAACCCTGAACCGCTCAACCTTGGACGTAGTTTCACACGAGCATTCATACCGCTCTGCCCGCTGCAAATCCCGCATGCACCGCATCAAAGGCCAGCGCTACCTGGCCTGCATCACCGACGACGCGGCATTCGATGCCTTTCTGACTCAGAAGATCTCCAAGAGGGTTGTAGGAGCTGGCGCCCGCAGCTAAAACGACCGTATCGGCGGGGATTTCCTGCGACTTTCCATCAATTTCTATGTTGACACCACTGGCGGTGATTTTCAGCGCTTGGGTGGTGACCTTAGTTTCAATTCCTTTGCGGGACAGATCCTGCAGTATTCCCCAGCGGGTGGTCTTGCCGATGTCCTTACCCATTTTCTCGATCATTTCAAGAACTACGATGTCTTTGGTACCTCGGGTGGCCAAATCATAAAGGGTTTCGGGATCTTCGGCTTTGTTTACAAGTAAAAATTTAATCGCTTCGCCTGAGAGCGTGCCCTTCTCAGCCAGAAACAGGGCTGTTTCCACACCAACCGCACCGCCGCCGATGATCACGACCCGCTTGCCGGTGGTTACCTTGTCTTGCAGAACATCCCAAGCCTGAACCACGTGGGGGAGATCCACACCCGGGATTGACGGTTTAATCGGCATCGCACCGGTAGCCAGAATTACGACGTCTGGTTTTGCGGCATCAATCAATGCTGCGTCCACGCTCTGATTCAGCTCTACAGCAATCGGATTGAGTGCCACCTGGTGCGCCAGATCTTTTGCCAGCTCGGCAAATTCTTCCCGCCCCGGCGGAGCGGCGGCCAGATAAAGTTGACCGCCCAAATGATCTCCTTTTTCATACAGCGTGACCTCATGGCCTAGTTCACAGGAAGCAAGAGCTGCGCTCATACCAGCGGCACCGCCACCGACCACCATTATCTTTTTGGGTGCATCTGTTTTTTTAATCGCGAATTCTTTTTCGCGACCGGCTCTCGGGTTGCAAAGGCATTCAACGGGTTTCAATTTGAATAGATTATCAAAGCAGCCCTGGGCGCAGGCAATGCAGTGCACGATTTCCTGTTCCCGGCCTTTTTTGGCTTTTTGTGGCAGATACGGGTCTACAATCAACGGGCGCCCCATGGCAACCATGTCGCACAGGCCGTCTGCGATCATCTCGCGGGCGAGCCCCGGATCGTTTATGCGATGACCCGAGATGACCGGAACATTCACCAGTTCCTTGATTCCTCTTGCCAGATATCCAAATACGCCTCGGGGAACGGCCGTCACGATTTGAGGCACTCTGGCTTCATGCCAGCCAACATTGATGTTGAGCGCATCAACGCCCACCTCCACCAGTCGTTTTGCGTATTCCTGCAGGTCTCCGCAATCATTGCCACCGGGCATGAAATCATTGCCGTTCATACGTACCATAATTGGGAAGTCGTCTCCGACTTCCCTACGGATTGCCTGCATGACCTGCAGCCCAAAGCGCATGCGGTTTTCGAAGGATCCGCCGTATTCATCTTTGCGCTGATTTGTCAGGAGAGAAAGAAATTCGCTGATCAGGTAGCCCGTGCCGCTCAACACCTCAACCGCATCGTACCCTGCTTTCTTGACCCTCAATGCGGCCTCGGCAAAGTGATCGACGGTTGCGTTGATTTCCTCGACGGTGAGTTCTCGCGGGGTTTCCCGGGTCATCCTCGATGCCACCGCTGAGGGCGCCACCGGTTGTTTGCCGTTCAGAAACATGGAGTGCATATACCGACCGGCATGATTGATCTGAACGGCGGCACGGGCGCCGTTTGTCTTTATGGCATCGGCCAGGCGTTTTAAACCGGGAATATATTCGTCTTTGTGGGTGCCGATATTGGTGGTCATGCCCGAATATTCATCAACAGTGGCATAGCCCACGGTGATGATACCGACACCTCCCCGGGCGCGCTCGGCGTAAAAATCAATGAGCTGATCGGTGACCTCAAAATCCACCGCCATATTCATGTGCATGGCCGGCATGTATATCCTGTTTTTCAATTCCAGGTTCCTGATTTTAATAGGCTCAAACAGCGGATCGTTCATCGTTCCTCCTATTGGAATATATTTTTTTCATACTGCGATTTTCCCCAAATAGTGTTTCTGCAATGCGTTTTGGGTAGCACGGATTAATGGATTTGCAAACAAAAAAATTAGAGTTTGTTGTTGACAAAATATTTACATCCCGGAGCTTGAAGAAGAAAATTCCCCGAATCAAAAACATACCCAAGGATCAATTTCTGAACATAACTGTAAAAGAGCGTAAAATACTGTAAATACCTGTAAATATTATATATTTTTATTGATTATGCTATTGAAATATGTTATATTTGCCCACCTTTGAGAACGGTTTTTCACTTTTCAGAGCCGTTTTATATGGAACCAGTAGATATCTTTGGAGAGGAGAAATGTTATGCTGAAAAGGGGTACAAATTTAACTCTGTTTCTGTTTATTTCATTTTCTTTTTTTCTAACTATTACACCAGCGCATTCTGAAAATGGTGTTTTATTTGAGAATGGTTTTTCAATAAGCGTTTGGCACATACACCTATCGTATATAACATTCAATCATGAAAATTCGGGTAGCGGCCTAGTTACCGTGCAAAAGACCACTCCGGACAAGCAGATAAATGGCGGCTTTGTACTGATAAACAATAAATTTATTTTTCTACAAACCTTTTTTACCGGGAATGAGCTTGTTTTTGAAGAGGATATCAACTTAAAGTCCACCAATCATCTAACAGTTTTTCTAAGAGGGACACCGGGTGCATCCATTTCTGTCAAAGTCAGTGAGAAAAGCCTTCAACCTTCCTCTCCGAAGATTTTGTTTTTCACTGCAGATCCCCCCTCTATCAAAACAGGCGGCTTCAGCACTCTTACGTGGCAAACAGAAAATGCTGAACTTTGTGTAATTGATCCAGACGTCGGGGAGGTTGATTCCAGCGGCGCTTTATCCGTTTCCCCAACTACTGCTACGACCTACATCCTCACGGCGTCGGGCGGGGGAGATACCGTCACTTCTGAAGTCGCGGTAGCCATAGATAACACTGCACCAGTTGCTGAATCCCAAGTTCTAATTACAGATGAAGATGAGCCGGTTGTGGTTTTACTTTCAGGATCAGATGCGGATGGCGATTCACTGTCGTATGAAGTACTTTCTGAACCTCAACATGGAACACTCCAGGGCACACCTCCTAATCTTACCTACACCCCTGTTGTCGATTTTAATGGTGAGGACGAATTTACATTCTCTTTAAATGATGGAAGGGTGAGCTCTGAACCGGCAACAGTTTTGATTGCTGTTACCGCAGTAAATGATGCGCCCATCGCTAGTGATGAGAACCTGACTACGAATGAAGACACGATATTAACCATAGACAATGTGTTGGCAAATGATTCTGATATTGACGGGGATGATTTGATTGTTTCCAGCTACGTCCAACCCGCCAATGGGCAAGTAACTCAAGTAAACAACGGTTATTTCACTTATAGCCCCAATCAGAATTTTTTCGGAAATGACAGCTACTCCTACACAGTCAGCGATGGAAACGGTGGAAGTGATGATGCAACAGTCAATATATTTGTTAGTTCTGTAAATGATCGAC